>QMPB01000094.1 GCA_003648395.1 Bacteroidota bacterium | reverse complement strand
CCTTTCTTCCAAACTATACCTAGGCTACTTTCCTTCTTAGACAAAAACTGGTTACCATATACTGATTTTGGGAGAAAATAATTATAGTATTTACCATTATATATTCTATTATCTAGCTCAATACTTCCTTGAGTATTAGTTTGTCCTATTAAGCTAAATCTAAAAAATACTAAACTAAGAAATATCAGAATTATGTGTGTGTAATTCTTCTTCATTTCTATTTCCCTAAGAAATTAGGTGTTCTTTTTTCTTCAAACGCTAGCTTACCCTCAACATAGTCTTCACTATTATATGCCTTATTTCTGCATTCATCTATTTGAGATATTACATCTATAGCAAGTGGTTTTGCTCTAGATAATGCATCAATTTGTCTTTTTACTACAGAAATACTCAATGGTGAATTACTCGATATTTCTTCAGCCAAAGAGAATGTAAATCGTTCAATATCTTTAATATTTACAATATGATTTAATATCCCTAATTGATATGCTCTCTCTGCATTCATTGGGCTTGCTGTAAAAAACAACTCTTTTGCTATATTAGGATTCATATGATTAAGAATTCTTTGAATACCTAAGGAATTGTATGGTACTCCAATTTTTGTTGGTGTTAATGCAAATGTTGTTTTCTTTGTTCCAATTAATATATCACATGACATAGCTAAATCGCAAGCACCACCCCAAACACTTCCTTCGAGCATTGCAATAACAGGAATTCTCACTTCTTGCAATCTTCTAATCAGTTTTTCTAAGGGATGATTGTATGGTACTGGATCAATTCCAGGAACTGGTAATTCTTCAATATTAAAACCTGACGACCATACTTTACTGCCACTAACCGCTCTAATAATTAATACCCTTGATGAAGTTTTCTCAATTCTATTTATTGCAGCTATAAACTTTTCTAATAGTTCTGAAGACAATGAGTTACGCCTTTCACTATTATTAATAACTATTTCAGATATATTGCTACTTAGATTTAGATTTATTAATCCCATAATGTATGTGTGTTATTTGAAGCAAATATACAGATTATATTGTTAATAATATATCAATAAAAATACTTTTTAATATAAAACAAGAAAGGCAATGATTCAAAATAAATCATTGCCTTTCTTATTCAATTATAACATCTCAGCTATTTCTTAGCATTATACCCTTTTTGTTTTGCCATATCTTCTAACCTTTTTTGAAAAGATGATTTTTTAACTGGCTTCTTCTTATTCTCTTGAAGCTTCTTATGAATAGCATCTTCATCAACAAACTTACGCATCAAAGTCATTTGTCCAAAGGTTATTAAGTTAGCTAGCATATAATAATAACTCAAACCAGCGGCATAATTATTAAAGAAACCTAAGAACATAATTGGCATAAAATACATCATAGTTTTCATTCCTGGCATTTGCTGCGAAGAACTCATCATCTGATTATTAGTATATGTATAAAGAATGGTAGATACTGTCATCAGCAAAGTAAATAAACTTATATGATTACCATAATATGTACTTAGCAAAGGAATTTGCTGAGTCCAAGTATATATTGCGTCATAAGAAGAAAGGTCATCCGCCCAAAGAAATCCTTGTTGTCTAAGTTCTATCGCAGCAGGAAAAAAACGAAATAATGCAAATAGAATAGGCATTTGTAACAACATTGGAATGCAACCAGCCATTGGATTAACTCCTGCTTTCTTATATAAAGCCATAGTTGCTTGTTGTTTCTTCATTGAATCTTCTTTCTTAGGAAATTTAGCTCCAATTTCATCAATTTCTGGTTTCAAAACTCGCATTTTAGCTGAAGACATATAAGTCTTATATGCTATTGGAAATAGTGCAATTTTAAGTAAGACGGTGAGTACAAGAATGATAATTCCATAATTCCATCCAAAACCACTTAAGAAACTAAATACTGGAATAACAATAAATCTATTAATCCAATGAAGAATAAATAATCCCCAACCTAATGGAATCTGTCTTTCTAATTCAATATTATATTGAGCTAACTCATTGTATTGATTCGGCCCCATATATATTCTCATAGGAATAGACTGGAAATTTGAATTATATGCCAAAGGAATACTAATTTCAGCATCCATATTCTTCATCACTTTATTTATAATCTTTTCATCATCTCCTGTTTGACTAATTTTAGCCTTTGCAAAAGCATTATCTGCAATAAGAGTTACTGAGAAAAACTGTTGCTTAAATGAAATCCATTTAACTTTAGTTTTAAGTTTTGCATCATCATCACCTTTCGTTAAGCTTAGTTCATCAACATCCTCATCAGTATATTTATACATAATAGCAGTCTGCTTAAACTCTTGCTTTGCATCTTTTTCTTTGCCAACCATATCCATATTCCAATATAATGGAATATTACTCATTCCAGGAGCAACATAATCACCCATTCCCTGCATATTGAGCTGATAATTAACCATATATTCGTTACCTTTGATAATATATTCAAACTCTAGAAATTTAGATTTATCAATATTTCCGTTATTATCATTTGGATAAACTCTCATTGAAAATCTATACTCATCATCTGTTTTCACATAGATACTATCATTCTCCCAACTTCCATTTGTAAAATGAGGTTCAAAGAATAAATCCTTGGTTTGTAGCTGTTGATCATTTAATAAGTAACTAATCATTGCTGTATTCTTATCAAAAAGGACCAATGGCAATGTATCATAAGTACGATAATCCTTTAATTGAGCATAAGTAATATTTCCACCTTTTGTAGAAATCCTAAGCTTAATCTTATCAGTTTCAATAGTATAATCTTTATCCTCACCATGACTAGCATTAGCAAAATGGCCATATTTTCTCAATTGCATTGCATTTAATAAAGAATCTGCACTTTCTCCAGCCTCATTAATTACATCTGCTTCATTAGTAATGCTAGCATTTGCCTGAGCTATTCTTGTTGAATCAACAACATGAGCCTCTTTAATAATTACTGCTCGTATTGAATCCTGTTTTCTTATCTCCTCTTGCTGCTTTGCAATTTGATCTTCAGATGGTGCAGTATACCATGAATAACCAATTAAAATAAGGAATATCAAAGCAAAACCTGTAACTGTATTTTTGTTCATTATTATATTGTGTTAAGATGTTTAAACAATTATTGCTTAAATTTTATGAATGTAGCATACATAAAAGCGGCTGCAAAGATAATTCATTTAATACAATGTTTTTATAAAAAAATAATATGTCTTTTGCTATATTTTAGTTTCCTTTGCAGATTAGTTTTCTCTGTTAATTAAAAATACATTTTAAGCTTCAAACAAATTAATATACACCACATTAACATAAAATAAACCATGCGTAGAGCTATTGTTTTTTTAAATATTTTATTAGTCATAAGCATTATTTTTGCCATTTTCATATATTCCACTGACATTGAAAGTAGGCCTGAAAAATCATATTATGAAAATTATAAGAATAATTACAAAATATTTAACCCTCCAATTCCCAATAAAATTGATTTCGCAGGTGAAAAAACACCATTAAATATTTTTCATATAGCAGAAAAATACGAAAGAGAAATCCTAGTGAATACATATTGGCATTCTAACACACTTCTATTACTGAAAAGGGCAAATAGGTGGTTTCCAGTTATTGAATCTATTTTAAAGAAAAATAATATCCCTGACGATTTCAAATACCTTGCTCTTATTGAAAGTGGACTTACTCAAGCAATATCACCTGTTGGTGCTAGAGGTTTTTGGCAGTTTATGAAGACAACTGGTATTGAATATAATTTAGAAATAAATAAAGAAGTTGACGAAAGGTATCATGTTGAGAAATCAACCCAAGCAGCCTGTGAATACTTACAAGATTCTTATGAGAAATTTGGTTCATGGACTGCTGTGGCTGCTTCTTATAATGTTGGTCGTGGTGGATTAAATAAGCAGTTGAACCTTCAAAAAATGAAATCATATTACGATTTATCATTAAACAGTGAAACTTCAAGATATTTGTTCAGAATACTTGCAATAAAAACCATTTTCTCCAAACCTTCAAAATACGGTTTTCAACTTAGAGAAAAAGATTTATACCCTCCTTTAGATGTTTACACAGTAAATATTGATAGCACTTATATTAATTGGGCTGACTTTGCTATTGCAAATGAAATATCTTACAGAACATTAAAAGAACTAAACCCTTGGTTAAAAACCTCCTCTTTGCACAATTCTTCAGCAAAGAAATATACCATAAAACTTCCCAACAAATCAATGATGGATTATCAAAAGCTAAAAGATAATATGTCTGATAAAGTTGGAGTTTTTGGGGATGAAAAATAGTAGGCAAGAGACAATAACAACAAATATTTAACATATTAACAATTCAACACATCAACAGCTCAGATAACCAACTCAACAAATAAACATCAAGAATGACCAAACAAAACATACTAAGAGTAGAAGGTGCAAGATCTCACAACTTGAGAAACATAAATATTGACATTCCTCGTGACCAATTAGTAGTAATCACAGGTTTGAGTGGTAGCGGTAAATCAAGTCTTGCTTTTGATACTATTTATGCAGAAGGGCAAAGAAGATATATGGAAACATTCTCAGCTTATGCTCGTCAGTTTGTTGGTAATATGGAACGCCCTGATGTTGATAAAATTACTGGATTAAGCCCTGTAATTTCTATCGAACAAAAGACAACTAATAAAAATCCTCGTTCCACCGTTGGCACTGTTACTGAGATTTACGATTTCCTACGATTACTTTATGCTCGCGTAGCCGATGCCTATTCTTACAATACTGGCAAGAAAATGGTTCAATACACCGACAAACAGATTATTAAACAAATAAGTACTGATTTTGCCAACAAAAAACTAATAATTCTTGCTCCTGTTATCAAAGGAAGAAAAGGACATTATAGAGAAGTTTTTGAACAATTTCGCAAACAAGGATATTCAAAGGTTAGGGTTGATGGAAAACTTAGAGACATTGAATTTGGGATGAAGGTTGACCGTTATAAAGTTCATGATATTGAAGTTGTTATAGATAGAATTGAAATAAATGAAGGAATAGAAAAACGACTTCAAAAATCCATTGAACAAGCCATGACTATTGGCAAAGGCTTGATAATGATAATTGACTACAAAACTGAAGAAGTACGTCATTTTAGTAGAAACTTAATGTGTATTGATACAGGAATAGCTTATAACGAACCTGAACCAAATAATTTCTCATTTAATTCTCCTTATGGGGCTTGTAGTAAGTGCAATGGATTAGGATATACTATTGAAATAGACATAGATAAGATTATTCCTGATAAAAATCTTAGTATCTCTGCTGGAGGCATCTCACCAGTTGGCACTTATAAGAAATCTTGGATTTTTCAACAGTTAATGGCAATAGGAAAGAAATTTAACTTCACACTTGATACTCCCATTAAGGATATTCCTGAAGAAGGTATGGAAACTATTTTCTACGGTAGCAACGAAACTATAGAAGTAAAGAATGATTATCTTGGAATTACAAATACTTATAAGCTGAATTTTGAAGGAATTATAAATTTTGTAATGAATCAGAAAGAAGATGATAATTCTAACAGTATAAAAAAATGGATTAGTAAATTTACTAATAATATAGTTTGCCCCGAATGTGGCGGTGCTAGGCTTAAGAAAGAATCTCTTCATTTTAAAATTGCAGAAAAAAACATTAGTGATTTAGCTTCAATGGATTTAATTAATCTCTATGAGTGGATTGATAATATTGAAGATAAAATTGACGATAGGAAGAAACTCATTGCCCATGAAATTATTCGTGAAATTAAAAACAGGATGGGCTTTCTGCTAAATATTGGAATTGATTATTTGAATTTAAATCGTCCTGCAAAGAGTCTTTCAGGTGGAGAATCGCAACGAATTAGACTTGCTACACAAATTGGTTCTCAACTAGTTGGCGTACTTTATATTCTTGATGAACCAAGCATAGGACTACACCAAAGAGATAACAAAAGGCTAATAAAATCGCTTAAAAACTTAAGAGACCTAGGTAATTCAGTTATTGTGGTTGAGCATGATGAGGAGATGATTCGCTCTGCTGATTTTATTGTTGATATGGGACCTGAGGCTGGTCGCCATGGTGGTGAAATAGTTGCTCTTGGCACACCAAAAGAGATTCTAAAATCTAATTCTCTTACTGCTCAGTATCTTAACCTTAAGAAACATATTGAAATACCTAAAAGACTACGCAAAGGTTCTGGCAAAACTATTCAGTTAAAAGGCGCTAATGGTCATAATCTTAAAAATGTAGACTTAACTATCCCCTTGGGTAAGTTAATACTTGTAACTGGTGTTAGTGGTAGTGGCAAATCAAGTCTAATAAACGAAACCCTATCCCCTATTCTGTCTAAATATTTCTTCAGGGCGGAGAAAGAGCCATTGCCATATAAAAGTATAAAAGGGATTGATAATATTGATAAAGTTATTGAAATAAATCAATCACCAATTGGCAGAACACCTCGCTCTAATCCTGCAACTTATACTGGTGTATTTAGTGATATTAGAAACCTATTTGCGCTAATTCCAGAATCTAAAATTAGAGGCTATAAACCTGGTAGATTTTCTTTTAATGTTAAAGGTGGCAGATGTGAAACATGTAAAGGAGCTGGTGTTAAACTAATAGAAATGAACTTCTTACCAGATGTTCATGTTAGCTGTAACGAATGTCATGGGAAACGCTATAATAGGGAAACATTAGAAATTAGATTCAAAGGAAAATCAATAAATGATGTTCTTGAGATGACAATTAATCAAGCAGTAGAATTCTTTGAAAATCACCCTCATATTTTACGCAGGATTAAGACCCTACAAGATGTTGGACTAGGTTATATTACTCTAGGGCAAGCCTCCACTACCCTATCTGGCGGTGAAGCTCAAAGGGTAAAACTAGCAACTGAATTATCGAAAAAAGATACTGGTCAGACACTTTATATTCTTGACGAACCAACTACAGGACTACATTTTGAAGACACAGCCGTGCTTCTAAATGTACTATATCGACTTATGGATAAAGGAAATACTATAATTATTATTGAGCATAATCTTGATGTAATTAAAGTTGCCGACCATATTATTGATATTGGTCCTGAGGGAGGAAATAAAGGCGGAATGATAGTATGTGAAGGAACACCAAAAGAGATTATTAAATTAGGCAAAGGTTATACATCTGAATATTTGAAGGAGGTTTATTAAAAGGGGATTTGCCTACCTGCCGTTATACTGAGTCGTAAGTTCAATTAGTAAATGCAACTTTTAGGGAACAAGTAAATCATATCTCAAAAAACAGTATTTTTGCAATTATTACTAATAACTATAGCTATGTCATCAGCCAATACAGTAAACAAAACCAAAGTAACAACCCACGTACTTCAGGCAATGAAGATGCAGGGAGAAAAAATTGCAATGCTTACAGCCTACGATTTTAGTTTTGCTAAGATTTTAGATGCTTCAGGAATAGACATTCTACTTGTGGGAGATTCTGCCTCAAATGTAATGGCAGGCTTTGACTCTACCCTACCGATTACTCTTAATGATATGATATATCATGCTTCATCGGTGGTAAGAGCGGCAAAAAGACCTTTAGTTGTGGTTGATTTACCTTTTGGAACTTATCAAGGAAACTCTAAAGAAGCTCTTTCAAGTTCTATACGCATAATGAAAGAATCAGGAGCTAATGCAGTTAAGATTGAAGGAGGTAAAGAAGTTATTGAATCTGTTAAGCGTATTATTTCTGCTGGCATTCCTGTAATGGGACATCTTGGGCTTACGCCACAGTCTATACACAAATTTGGCACTTACGTAGTTAGAGCTACTGAAGAAAAAGAGGCTAATCAACTTAAAGAAGATGCAAAATTACTTGAAGATGCAGGCTGTTTTGGTATCATTTTAGAGAAAATTCCTGCTAAACTTGCAGGAGAAGTAACTCGCTCAATAAACATCCCTGTTATTGGTATTGGTGCTGGTGGAGAAGTTGACGGGCAGGTGCTTGTACTTCATGATATGCTAGGTATTACTCAGGACTTTTCACCACGTTTCTTACGCCGTTACCACAATCTAAAAGAAGAAATTATAAATTCTGTGCAATCCTATATTTCCGATGTAAAATCAAGTGATTTCCCTAATGAGAATGAACAGTACTAAAAATTAAGAATTAGTAATTAAGAATTAATAATTTGTCAGACTGAGTGATTTTCGAAATGTAATGTAGAAAATAGTATCGAAGGCTGAAGAATTATAACTCAAAACTCCCTTCTCATGAATATTCTCCACGAAGATAACCACCTATTAATAGTAAACAAAGCAGCATCTGAGATTGTGCAAGGCGATAAAACAGGCGACACTCCTCTCAGCGAAAAAGGGAAGCTTTACCTTAAAGAAAAGTATAATAAACCCGGCAAAGTTTATCTTGGCGTTGTTCACCGACTTGACAGACCAACTAGCGGAGCATTAATTTTTGCTCGAACAGACAAAGCTCTTTCTAGGTTGAATAAAATGATTCGTGATAGAGAAATCAAGAAAACATATTGGGCAATAGTAGAGAAATTACCAGCAATACCAGAAGCAACTCTCACTAATTATCTCAAGAAAAACCCTAAAAATAATAAATCATACGTTGTAAGTAAGAATACTGAAGGAGCTCATGAGGCAATACTTGAATACAAACATATCGCGTCATCAGACAGGTATTATTTACTTGAAGTAGAGCTTAAAACTGGGCGTCATCATCAAATCAGAGTTCAGCTTTCAAATATCGGATGCATTATTAAAGGAGACTTAAAATATGGTGCAAAACGCAGTAATCCTGATGCTTCCATTAGCTTACACGCAAGAGAATTAAAGTTTATTCACCCTGTAAAAAAAGAGGAAATAAAAATCACGGCTCCAGTCCCTAAAGATGGGTTGTGGCAGTTTTTTGAAAAAAATAATAGTTACTCTTAATCCCAAAAAATATAATTAACAAAAGTGTAACATTTCCTAAAAAAATCAGTTAAAAATCATATGAGTTTCTTCAATAATATATTCGGTAAAAAAGAGCATAAGGAATTGCGCGAACCCATTGATTTAGGAATTCTACATACTGATATTCATTCTCACTTAATTCCTGGTATTGACGATGGTAGTAAAACTATGGACGAAAGCATTATTCTAGTAAGAGAAATGCATAATCTTGGATATAAAAAACTCATTACTACTCCCCACATAATGAATGATTATTACAAAAATACTCCTGAAATAATCTTAAGCGGCTTAGATAAACTAAAAGAAAATATTGCAAAAGAAAATATTGACATTGAAATAGAAGCTGCTGCAGAATATATGCTTGATGATGGTTTTGAAGAAAAGCTTAAATCAGGCAATTTAATGACATTTGGAAATAATTATGTTCTTGTTGAAATGTCGTATATGACAGAATTCCCTGATTTGTCATCCATACTATTCAACCTACAAACTGAGGGTTATAAAGTTGTACTTGCGCACCCTGAAAGGTATAATTATTGGCATCATACTTTTCATAAATATCAAGAACTCAGAGATAGAGACGTATATTTACAAATGAATATTAACTCCCTAACAGGTTGGTATAGTCCAGAATCAAGAAAAATAGCAAAGAAACTACTTGACAATAATATGATTCAGTTTTTAGGCTCAGACCTTCATAATGAGCATTATCTTAACGAGTTAAAGAAATCTAGACATTCCATTAGTTTAAATAAATACATTGAAAATCCTAATATTCTAAATAGTAAACTATAACTTTTTCTTAGAAATTAAACTGGAAGAATTCCTAAATAATTATCCCAAAATAAATATTTTCATATATTAATATTTTTATATCTTCGTTTACTTAATTCATAACATTATTTAAGTGAATTATTCATGGCTATGAAAGGAAAAGTAAGTATAATAACAGGAGCATCATCAGGAATAGGCAAGGCTTTAGCTTATGAATTAGCAAGCAAAGGTTCAAACCTAGTTATTGCTGCTCGTCGTGATAGTTTACTATTAGAAATAGCAGAAAATATTAGAAATCAATACAATATTGAAGTAGTAACAGTTAAAGCTGATGTTTCCAACAGCATAGATTGTAAAAATATCATAACAAAAGCAATAGAAAAATTTAACAGGATTGATATTCTGATTAATAATGCTGGCATTTCGCAAAGAGCAATGTTTGATGAATTAGAGCTTGACGTAATTAAGAAAGTAATGGATGTAAATTACTGGGGGACAGTAAATACTACCAAATACGCCCTGCCTTATATTAAAAAAGCAAAAGGTAGCATAGTTGCAATTAGCTCCATATCTGGATTTAGTCCTCTCCCAGCTAGAACAGGTTACTGTTCATCAAAATATGCTATACATGGTTTTATGGAATCACTACGAATAGAACACCTAAAGACGGGAGTTCATATTATGATTGCAGCGCCAGAATATGTTGCCAGTGAAATTCGTGAACATGCTTTGTTGAATGATGGAAAAGAGCAAGGAAAAAGTCCTCGAGAAGAAAAAGAGATGCTCACTGCAGAATATGTTGCATATAGAATTGTAAAAGGTATTAAGAAAAGAAGAAGAACAATGGTGATTGGTAAAAAAGGAGCTATTGCTGTTGGTGTTTCTAGATTTTTACCAAAATTATCAGACAGATTAGTATATTATTATATAAAGAAAGAAGAAAATTCACCATATTAAACAATCATAACAATGGAAATATATTTATTAAAAGGACTAGAGAATTTCGAATTTGGTTTGTCAAAGGACAACTTTATTGAGAAT
>QMPB01000093.1 GCA_003648395.1 Bacteroidota bacterium | reverse complement strand
CCGCTGCAATAAGTCCTGCAGGACCTGTTACTTTATGTAATGGCGACAGTATACTATTATCGGCAAGTGCTGGAACTAATTATTCATATCAATGGAGTTATAATAATATGATTATTCCAGATGCTGACAGTATTTTTTTCTATGCTAAACAGGCTGGAAATTATAGAGTTATTATTAGCGATAATATTTGTAGCCAAACATCACCAGCCTTTGTTCTCAACCACTTTCCAAGCATAGTTCCAGCAATACAATCGTCAGGAATAATTCAACCTTGTACTAATGATAGTTTAAATCTTAGCTTATTAGTAAATTACAACAGCTATAATTGGAGTAGTGGCGAAACTACTGCATCAATTTATATAAATCAAACTGGGTATTATCAAGTTACTGTTACAGATAACTATGGCTGTAATATGTCCTCTAGTCCATTTATAGTAAGCAATTCATTTTTAAATCCTCCAAATATATGTATAGTTGGAGTTGATTCATTAAATCACAATAGGCTTGTCTGGGAAAGACAAAACAATGCATTAATAGATAGTTTCTATGTTTATAGAGAAAGCTTTATTGCAGGGCAATACAACAAAATTGGGGCATTAAGCTTTTCCGAAACCTCATTATTTGTTGATATAAATTCTAATCCAGCAGTTCAGGCATATAGATATAAAATTGCTGCAGTAGACACTTGTGGTGGACAAACTCTATTAAGTGATTACCATAAAACCATTCACCTCACAATTAATGCAGGGCTGAATGGAAGTTGGAACTTAATTTGGGATGGTTACGAGGGTTTTGTCTTTAATACTTATAGAATATATAGAGGAACAAGCACCAACAATATGAGCCTACTAACTCAATTACCAAGTTCGTCTGTATCTTATACCGACCTAAATCCTCCAACTGGTGTGGTTTATTATCAAATAGAAGTAGTTAAAGCTTCTGGCTGCTATCCTGATACAACTTCTAGTAAAGCTAATACTAATTATAATACCTCACGATCAAATACAGCTAATAACGGTAATATAACACCAGTATATCTAACTGCTGATTTCAATGGCGATATACAAAGTGGGATTTGGCCAATACAAGTTAGTTTCACAGATTATTCGTCAGGAGCTCCAGATAATTGGTATTGGAGTTTTGGTGATGGAAATACTAGTATTGAACAAAACCCAAATCATACCTACAATAATACAGGTATTTATAATGTAAGCCTTGTTGCTTGTAATGGGAATACTTGCGATACAATAATAAAACAAGATTATATTGAGGTATTACCAAATGGGATGGTTGAAATTGGTGTAGAAATGAGTGCAATGCTGTATCCTAATCCAAATGATGGCAGCTTTACTTTAGAGATAAATGACAAGGGCACTCATAAGTTAGATCTCCATATTTATAATAACATAGGTAGTGAAGTTTATTCCGACCAGTTTAGAAGTTCAGAAAAAACTCTAAAGAAAATAAACTTACAAACACTTAGTAACGGAGTGTATTACGTACATTTAAACACTGAAAGGGCAGTAATATATCGAAGCAAAGTCGTTATAAATAAGTAGAAAAGAGTATAAATAATACAGCTTAGTTTAGTAGTTTTTTCTAGGTAGTTTTATCCCTCAGCAGCAATGCTGGGGGTTTTCTATATTTTTCCTTTTTATAAGCCACAATAGAAAACTATATTTAACTGCGATAGACAAAATACTTACCGCTACATAAATACTCATAATATTCTCTATTAAAGATATTTAAATAAAATTTCTATTAAATTACTATCTAAAGCAATAAAGTAAACAAAGGCTCTTATTACAATTAAATATTTATTACTTTCGCACCTATTATTAACTAGAAAAATAAACACTATGTATAATATTACATATAAGCTACTACTCTTAATAGCTACAATTAGTTTTGCTTTTACTTCAAATCTTTCGTCACAATCGTGGTCTAATACATTGCTGGATACTAGCTTAAGTTTTGAGACAAAATCTAATATCATAAACTCCTATTGGGACACCAAAACCTATGAAAAAGGAAAAGGATATAAACAGTACAAACGCTGGGAATACTTTATGATGTCTAGAACTGACAATAAAGGTCAATTCAATTTTAATATTGATAGAGTTAGCGACTATAAAAAAGTGCAAGAAACAATGAGTCAGCAGAAGAGTATTGGTACTGCTGGCAAATGGACACAGCTTGGACCTTTTGGACCATCAAACGGAACTGGTAGTGGAAGAACTAACTGTATTGATTTTCATCCTACAAATAATAACATTATTCTTGTTGGAGCTCCATCAGGAGGAATTTGGAGAAGTATTGATGGTGGAAATAATTGGACAACAAACACTGATGATTTAGCTTCTATTGGTATTTCTGACATAAAATTTGCCCCTAGTAATGGAAACATAGTATATGCTGCAACTGGAGATAGAGATGCAGCAGACACATATACACACGGTATTCTAAAATCAACTGATGCAGGTATACATTGGGCGTTAACTGCTTGGACTCAGGATTATACACATAAAAAACAAACCTATAAATTGCTTGTTGACCCAAATGACGATGATATTGTATATGCTTCCACAAGTCTAGGGCTATTCAAAACTTCCGATGGAGGAGCAACATGGAATAAACTAAAACTTGGCATATTTAAAGATATGGAATTTAAACCAGGAAATAGCAGCATTATTTATATTGCTTCAAAAAAATATATTTATAAATCAACAAATTCAGGAACAACATTCACAAAACTTAGTTTCACACCTACTTCTTCTTCAAACAGATTAGAAATCGCAACAACAATAGATGATCCTAATTATTTATATGTATTAGCATCAAGAAATGATAATGATGGTTTTGGAGGAATATTTCTATCTACAAACTCAGGAGCTTCATTTACAAGTAAAGCATCAAGCCCAAATCTTCTAGGTTGGGAGAAAAATGGAACCGATCAAGGAGGTCAAGGGTGGTATGATTTAGCACTTGAGGTTTCTCCCAATAATAAGCAAATGGTATTTGTTGGCGGAATTAATATTTGGAAATCAACAAATAGTGGTACTTCATGGCAAATAAATGCATTTTGGTTAGAAGGACAGGGAATAAATTATGCTCATGCAGATATACATATGCTTAAATACAATTCAAGTACTGGTGAATTATGGGCCTGTACAGACGGTGGACTATCTAAGACTACTAATAATGGAAACCTATGGCTCGAAAAGAATGCTGGACTTTCAATAGCAATGATGTATAGATTGGGAAGTTCAAAAACAAATAGCACTAAAATCATAACTGGTTGGCAAGACAATGGCTCTAGTCTATTTAACAACTCTTGGAACTATGTATTAGGGGGAGATGGAATGGAATGTATTGTTAGCAAAAACAATAATAATACAATCTTTGCTTCTGTATACAATGGGCAAATAATGAGAAGTAATAATAATGGAAATAGTTGGGTAAATATTTCAGATGGAATATCAGAAACTGGTGCATGGGTTACTCCATATATTCAACATCCTACTAATGCTAACATAATGTTCGCAGGCTATACTAATGTATGGAAAACTACAAATATGGGGAATTCATGGACTAAGATATCAAGCTTCAATACTACTTCAAAAATTAATGCTTTAGCTTCTGCTCCTACAAACAGTCAGATAATATGGGCTGCAAACAATAATTCACTATATCATACAATTGATGGTGGTCAAAATTGGATTACAAATACCGCTAATATCGGTTCAGGAAATATAACATCAATAGCCATTAACAAAATTGACCCAAATATTGTGTGGATAACAAAATCTGGATTTATTAATAATTCAAAGGTCTATAAAACAACCAATGCAGGAGTTAGTTGGACAAACATCAGTGGTTCTTTACCTAATTACCCTGCAAATACAATTGTAAATGCACCAAATACTTCTAACGGACTTTATGTAGGTACAGACCTAGGAGTATATTACAGAGATGATGTTCTTGGAGATTGGGTTCCATTTATGAAAGACTTACCAAATGTATTGATTCAAGAATTGGAAATATTTAATCAAGGAGATAAAATTAGAGCTGCAACTTATGGTCGTGGGTTATGGGAATCTGTTCTTTATCCATTTGCTAATAGTGTAAATAATACTCAAAATAAAATTATTAATGTAAATATTTATCCAAATCCCACTGAAGATGTAATTTATATTAAAATAAATAATATTTATGATAAACACTCACAACTATCTATATATAATAGTGTTGGAGCATTAGTATCATCCAATAGCATTCTAAATAACAAAGAAAATACTATTAATTGTTCAATGTTACCAAAAGGAATTTATTTATTCAAAATAGTTTCGGATTCACAAACAACTACTAATAAGATAATTATAAAATAATGTTTGTTTTATAACTTTTAACTAAGACTTTATTAAAAAATAATAAAAACAAATATCTTAAATTATTATTCTTATATTTGCATAATAATTACCGAAAGGTAGTTTTATCTTGGCTATTTAAGCAACACTATACATTTACTCCTACCTCAATTTTATTAATTAGTGATTAATTATTTTTTTCCTCCGAACTATTCAGTTCGGAGGTTTTTTCTTTAACAAAAGGTCTATATTTAGTGAATTGTACATACATTTGCCAAAATTATTATCAATATGATATATCAAACACATACACTTAAGAACGGAATCAGACTTGTACATAAAGTTGTAAGTAATGGCGTAGCTCACTGTGCATTGATGATAAATACTGGGTCAAGAGACGAACACAAAGAAGAACAAGGATTAACACACTTTATTGAACACACTATATTTAAAGGAACTAAAAGAAGAAAATCATTTCATATACTATCAAGACTAGAAAATATTGGAGGTGAGATTAATGCATATACTACTAAAGAAGAAATATGTGTTTACGCTTCGTTTCTACCCAAATATTATGATAGAACATTAGAGTTATTTGCTGATATTTCTTTAAATTCAACTTTCCCTAGCCATGAGATTGAGAAAGAAAAGGATGTTATCATTGATGAGATAAACTCCTATAAAGATAATCCTTTTGAAGAAATTTATGATGAAATTGAGGATTTAGTCTTTGAAGGACATTCTCTAGGAAGAAATATTTTAGGAACAGAAAAGCTTGTAAAAGGATTTACAAAGAAAGACATACAAAGTTTTATTAAAGATAAATTCAATACAGACGAAACAGTACTGTGTTCCGTTGGCAATTTTGACTTTAAAAACTATATAAAACTTTGCGAAAAATACTTTGGAGATGTTAAAAGTAACTCTAGAAATTTCATTAGAGAACCTTTTACACTTTACAAAGCAAAAAACATTACCCAACCAAAAGGTCTGCATCAAGCACATTGTATTATTGCAAATAAAGCCTATAGCTCCCTCGATAGTAAAAGAACAGCTTTAACCTTACTCAATAATGTTCTTGGAGGACCAGGGCTTAATACTCGATTAAATATGGGGATTAGAGAAAAATATGGCTTCTGCTACAATATTGAATCTAACTACTCCCCTTTATCCGACACTGGAATAATAACCATTTACTTAGGAACAGATTTTTCATCTCTTGGGAGAACATTACAACTCACCCACAAAGAACTTGATAAATTAAAAACAAAAAAGCTGGGAAGTCTTCAACTTCATAGAGCCAAACAACAACTAATTGGGCAGATTGCAATTTCGCAAGAATCGAATGTAAATGAATTGTTAAGCATGGGAAAAAGCATACTTACTTACAACAAAATAGAAACAATTGATATTATCAATAAAGAAATAGAAGATGTAACATCAGAGCAGTTAATTTCTATTGCTCAAGAAATTTTTGATAAAGAACAACTAAGTATCCTGACTTACAAAGGAACTGATAATTAATACTTAGATAAACTTAAACTACAAATATCCTACTGCTTCTGGCCCCATATTGAAAAGTAAATCCAAAACACTTAAATCATACAAGAAACCATATCTATCTTCAAATACTTGAAAGTAAGGTTTTTGAATATCTTTTATTAATGAAGATTTCTTGGGGTGAATTGTATCTCTAAAATCTACAGTATTAGCATATCCTAATTCAAAAGACTTGGTAAACTCAATTGGTGTGTTAATTTGCATAAGTTCAAGAACAAGCTTTAACAAAGCTGTATTCATTTCTAATAATGAATTATAATTTTCAAAAAAACATTCCTTTATTTCATCTTTATAATATAGTAAGAATGAACTAGAATTATAAGCAGTGATTATAGAATTCCAATGATTCTTTTTCCAATCGTACTGATCAGAAAATGTAATTTTATCAATTGGCGTATGGTTTCCATTCTTTCTTACAACAGTTATACTCAGTATCTGTTTATTATTAGGACCTGCAATATAGCAACGGTTCCTATAACTTTGTTTTTGAAAATTCTCATGAGCCTCTATTAAAACACTCTCAGCTTTAGCTATTTGTGATATATAACTTATTGGAGGGAAATATGCGGTTGATAGGAGGAGCATTGGGTTGAAATTTTGAAATTAATATTTGTAGCGTCGATGCATGCATCGACGCTACAAATATTAATCGACTCTACATACAATAACCCAACAAAAATACAATATTTTAATTATATAAAACACAAAAAGGGCAGATTACTCTGCCCTTTTCTAACCTAAAACCTAATATATGAAAACTTACTTAATTACTTAAGTAAGACGTCATTAATTGCTTGCACAAGTGACTCTTTTGGTAATGCACCAACAGCCATTTGTGGTTGTCCATCCTTAGGGCAGAATAACATAGAAGGAATACTTTTGATACCAAAAGCACCTGCTAATTCTTGCTCTACCTCAGTATTTACTTTGTAAATATTGATTTTTCCTGCATACTCATCAGATAATTCTTCTAAGATTGGAGCTACCATTTTACATGGTTGACACCAGTCTGCGTAGAAATCAATAATACATGGCAAATCGCCTTCGAATTTCCAATCTTTATTATTCTCGTAATTGAAAACTTTCGCTAGGAAAGTCTGTTTTGATAATACTTCAGTCATTATTTCTATTGTTTAGTTATATTATTTCTTTAATAAATTTACTTCAATTTGATTGATATACTCATCTTTTGCTGATAATCCAGTTGACATCATTGGCTGACCATCAAGGGGAATATATAGTATACTTGGGATTGAGCGAATTCCAAAAACAGAACCTGAAAGTTCTTTTTCTTGGTCAGTATCTATTTTATAAAAATTAACCTGCCCTTTATATTTTTCAGCTAACTCGTCCATAATTGGAGCAACACGTTTACATGGGCCACACCAAGTTGCATAAAAATCAATAATTGCTGGTTTAGAACCTTTATATACCCATTTTGTTGGGTTAGCTTTATAATCGAATATTTCAGCTATAAAAGTCTCCGTATTAATCTTTCGTACTTTACCTTCTGTAGCACTTGAACTAGTATTTGCTGCATCAACTTCAGTTTCGCTTGTAGAAGACTCCAATACTGTTGGGTCTTCATCCTCAATTGCTTCTATTGAAGAGGCTTCTTTTACATTTTCATTTGACTCTGAAGAATTCATTACTTCTGAATTACTACAAGATGAAATACTACAGAGAAGCATTCCCGTTAAAACAACATTAAATATTTTCTTAAACATATCTTCGTTATATTATTTATTTGCAATTTGCGGCGCAAAAATAGTATTTTTATCTACATTTAGCGCATAAATATCACTATTTTTCATATTTTTGCAGTCTTACTATACAAACATGCAACTTAGATACTGAATTACAGCAAAATAGAGCTCTCATAAAATATGTTAACAATATTTGACAAGATAAATATTAAAGAATTTACCACCTTTTTCAACAATGAAGAAAAGTGCTTATCATTTCTTGCTGAAGAAAAATGGAAAAATGGTTATGTCTGTAAAAGTTGTGGTCATGATAAATATTGTGCAGGTAAAACCCCATTTTCAAGACGCTGTACTAAATGCAAGAAAGAAGAATCGGCTACTGCAAACACTATGTTTCATCACTGTAGGATATATTTGCCTGATGCGTTTAAATTAGCTCATCTGGTATGCACCTCTCCTACTATTTCTACTGCAGAATTATCGACTACACTTAATCTACGTCAAATGACTTGCTGGAACTTTAAAAAGAAAGTTACTAATTGCATTGATGCTCGTCAAGATGTAAGCGATGAAGGAAAGATAATGTTGAAGGAGGTTATTATGGGAGTTAGGAGTTAGAAGTTAGAAGTGACTAAAGTTGGTAGTTATGAGTGACTAAAGTTAAAAGTTATAAGTGACTAAAGTTAGAAGTTATGGATTAATTTTTAATTCTTAATTATTAATTCTTAATTATTAATTCTTAATTCTTAACCTCTATCTTCTCCAAATCTCAATAGCATTGTTCCATATATGACCATAATCAATACTTCTATTTAATATAAAATCTTCCGAGGTAAAAGGATTCTCTGTTTTATAAAAATCAAAAGTCATTGTACTTTTGCTCTTATTATCACCATACTTCCATGTTTCCATTCCTGCATCACGATATACAATATCAGGAGCACCAAAAATTATGTAAATCATTCCCCTATCAGTCATCCAACCCTCTTTATCTGAAGTAAAACAAATATTCGCATTTTGCACCCTATTATAATAGAGCTTAATCATACTCTTAGCACGTTCTGTATTACCAGATATTTTTACCCAAAACGCATCAACTGCTTTCTTTTTATCTTTACTATTGTACAATTCTTTAAACTCATTTCTACTTGTAAGATACCTCATTGGCATTAGCATTTGCATTGCAGTAGTAATATATGGATAACTCTGGTTAAATTGAAAAAGACTATAGCCTTGATACTTTGAACTATCTAAATAATAGTGATAATATCCCTGCTTACTTAATTCTTGCAATTTACTCTCTCCTTCTTCAAAAACTATGGAATATAATGTATCTGACTTTACTATTCGGTTCTTTTTATCAGAGTTTACCATTGGAGGCTTAGCAACTTTTATATTAGGTTTGAAAAACCTCACATTAAGTTTAGAGACCTCTTCATTCCTAGAAATTAATTGAAAAGAAGTATTTTTAGGAAGATAGTTTTGCAGATATGGCAATCCATCTTCTCCCCTAATATAAAAGTTTTGTCTATTTAATTTATCTATTTTATTAATATCAAGAAGTTTTCTTACTGTATAGTCATCATTAATATCAGTAAATTCTATTAATATCAAATATTTATTATTATCCTTAAGCATAATTTCAAAATAGCCAAAAGAGCTATTATCTTTACCATAATTATCAATATCTGAGAAGAACACACTCCCACTATCAACTAAATTCTTAGCTTTATAATTTCTGTAAATCTCGTAATGTATCATAGTTTGAGCTTCAAAAACACTATCTTTGTTAGGCTGATATTTAAGCTCACTTAAATCTATTTGATAAAATATGGTAGAAACAGTATCGTTACTATGGTAACATTGAAAAATAGGGTGTAATCTTACAGAATTAAGATTATACATTTCTGCAAAATTCTGCTTACTAAAATGTTTTTGTGAATATAAATTTGTCATCACTAAAACAAAGAATATACTGATAATTAATTTTCTCATTAATAAATACAATACTTAGTTAAACTTTTTCTCCAGCCTATCTGCCAATTTAGACAGACAAAGCCATAAGACCCGATGCTTTGATTATCAATTAATTACATGAGTATAATAATATGTTTCAATACACTATTCTACAAATAATTAAAACACATTAGCGAACTATCAATACTCCGTTGACTTTTTGTTTCTCGCAAAACCGCAAAGCCGCAACGGTCTGGTTTACAATAATTTATATAAATTCAACTACTACTTGTAATTGCTTACATATCAATAATTTATGAAATCATAACCAACCTGCCCCAATACATCGGGGAACTATTAAACTATAATAAATACAAATTAATTATTGTTTGTTTTTAATAGCATAGCTTGTAACTCAAATAGTTTTTCTTTGAATTCTTCTTGTTCTAATATCTTTTCATTCTTGAATTTCAACTCTGTTACAACCTCTGCCTTCTCCACAAGAACATTCTGCTTAATACGTTTCAATTCAGCTATTTCAATCTCATACATCTTTATTCTCTCTATCAAGTCGTCGTTACTTACTCGCAAATGATTTAAGCTTCGTATATGCAAAAACCACATAATAATAGCTCCTGAAAAAAAAGCTATTATTACAAATAAATCTATAAAATTATCCATAATTAACAATCCTTAAATTTTACTATTTAATTTTCAACACCCAAGCATCGTATCCACCACTACCTTTTGAATTTGTTTTTCCTAAAAGAAGGTATCCACCATCTTTAGTTTGTATCATTCTTGTAACCCTATCGTCACCTTCCTCTCCAAAAGTACGTTCACGCTGAATAATACCTTTCTTATTTACTTTAATAACCCAAGCATCTGATTTACCTTCTCCTGAGCTTAAAGTAAAACCTCCAAGTACATAATTGTCACCATCAACAAAGCCACTCATAAACTCCTCATCCTTCATTCCACCATAAGACTTCTCCCACTCTTTAAAATACTCACTTTCTATTTTCACCATCCAACCATCAAAGTAGCCCTTACTATCGCTCATAGTACCACCAACAAGGAAATAACCATTATTCTCTGTAAAACAGAAGTCATTTCCATGTTCAAAATTTCTTTTACCAATATATTTTTTACCTCTAGCACTACCCCTATCTGGGCTCAATCGTGTAAAATACAAATCCATTCCCCCTGCTCCTGAGCTATTTGTATGACCAACTACATAAAAGAAACTATCAACCGGATTTTGCTTAACTTTCATGGCAAAGTCAGTTCCACTACCTCCCACAT
>QMPB01000092.1 GCA_003648395.1 Bacteroidota bacterium | reverse complement strand
TCTGTCAAAAACCATAACTTTGTTTTCGTCGCTTCTTCCCGACATTTGAGCTGTTGATCGTTTCGAAACATTCTCGACTAATACCCTGAAAACTTTCCCAATATCACGCTTATTGCTAGCTAAAGAAGTCTTTTGCTGCATATTTATTATCTCTGTAAGCCTTGCTGATTTCACAGCCTCATCTACATCGTCAGCCATTCTGTTGGCGGCAAAAGTATCAGGGCGTTCCGAGTACTTAA
Source organism: Bacteroidota bacterium (assembly GCA_003648395.1). The sequence continues at coordinate 10,842 of QMPB01000092.1, read as the reverse complement.
ACATAAAAGCATAATCGTAACCAACTTCTTGCATTATTGCCACAGTTGCATTATGCTCTTCATCAGTTTCGCCACAAAACCCAGTAATTATATCCGTAGATAGTCCGCAATTTGGAATAAGCGATTTTATCTTATTAATACGATTCATATACCATTCAATATCGTAGCTACGCTTCATGCGTTTAAGCACATTGCTGCTTCCCGATTGTACAGGTAAATGTATAGAGTTACATATATTATTAGTATTAGCAATGGTTTCTATTAGCTCGTCGGATATGTCCTTTGGGTGCGAAGTAGAAAATCTTATTCTTAATTCGGTAGAAACATTAGCAACTTGTTTCAATAGTTTTGAGAAGTTTAAGGTTTCATCGTCAGTTTTCCAATTATAAGAATTTACATTCTGCCCTAAAAGAGTAATCTCTTTATAGCCTTTTTTTAATAAATCTTTTGCCTCAGTAATAATAGACTTTGGATTTCTACTACGCTCATGTCCTCTTGTATAAGGCACTACGCAATAAGAGCAGTAATTATCGCAGCCACGCATAATAGATATAAAAGCTGAAACTCCATTTCTGTCGAGTCGCACAGGAGTAATCTCTTCGTAAGTCTCTTCCAAAGAAAGTACTGTATTTGCCATCTGTCGCCCATCGCCAGTCTGACTAATCAAACTTGGCAAATCTCTATATGCATCAGGTCCTACAACCATATCAATAAAAGATTCTTCTTCCAATAGTGTGTCTTTAAGCCTTTCTGCCATACACCCTAAGATACCTATTTTTAGATTAGGCTTCTTTCTTTTAAGATGCTTAAATTCTTGAATTCTATTTCTTACTTTTTTCTCGGCATTATCGCGAATAGAGCATGTGTTTACAAAAATTACATCAGCATCCTTTGCAGCGTCAGTAAGTTCATAGCCTTCTTTCTCGAGAATAGAAACCACAACTTCACTATCAGAAATATTCATCTGACATCCGTAAGTTTCTATAAATAGTTTTTTAGAATTCATATATAAGTATTTTGAATTTTCTTTTTTAATATTACAGCCTGCAAATTTACATCAAAAAGCTAGTAAACAATATTTAAGATTTATAATAGTTATTAATTTGATAAAATGTAGAGTTTTACTATCAAAAAATGATTTTTTACGACGAAATTAATGAGCTTATGATATCAAAAGTAAAACATACTGCCATTAAATGGCGTTTGTAACTATCATAAAACCAAAGATATACAGTAAAGTTTTCTTATAAAATAGAAATGATAATAAAATTTATAACTTTGCAACCGCTTTTTACGAATATCATATCAGCCTAATCTTATTATAAGAAAGAGGCATGTATATTTAATGTATCTAATTGTTTTTTAGACAAAAAGCTTAGAATAAAAAAATAGAATAATCAATTTTAAAATTATAATATGGCTAAGAATCTTTTAATTGTCGAGTCACCTGCAAAGGCAAAAACTATCAATAAATATTTAGGAAAAGACTTTATTGTAAAATCCAGCTTTGGACATATTCGTGATTTAGCGAAGAAAGATCTAGGAATAGATATTGAAAATGATTTTAAGCCAGTATATGTTGTTGATCCTGACAAAAAGAAAATTGTTAGCGAACTTAAGAAACTTAGTAAAGAAGCAGAAACTGTTTGGTTAGCATCAGATGAGGATCGCGAAGGGGAAGCCATTGCTTGGCACCTTGCAGAGACTCTTAAGCTTGATAAATCAAAGACTAAAAGAATAGTTTTTCATGAAATTACTAAAGAAGCAATTGTAAATGCTGTGGAGAATCCTCGCGATATTGATTATAACTTGGTTGATGCTCAGCAAGCACGCCGTGTTCTGGATAGAATTGTAGGATTTGAGCTTTCCCCATTATTATGGAAAAAAATAAGGCCATCACTATCAGCAGGTAGGGTGCAATCTGTTGCTGTACGACTTATAGTAGAGCGTGAGAAAAGTATTAATGATTTTAAGACTAGCTCATCATATAAAGTAAGTGCAGAGTTTGAGAATGAGAAAGGATCTAAATATAAATCGGAGCTTTCTACTAAATTCACGAAAAAAGAAGAAGCCTTAGCATTCCTTGAAGATTGTAAGAATCATAATTTCAAGGTTTCAAAAGTGGAAAAGAAACCTGCAAAAAGAACTCCTGCAGCTCCATTTACAACATCATCGCTACAGCAAGAAGCTAACAGAAAGATGGGCTATTCGGTTTCTAAAACCATGACTCTAGCTCAACAGTTATATGAGGCAGGTCATATTACTTATATGAGAACAGATTCTATCAATCTTTCTAATTTGGCAATAAAAATGGCTAAGGAAGAAATAGTTGGTCTTTATGGAGCGGAGTTCTCTAATGTAAGAAATTTTAAAACAAAAATTAAAGGTGCTCAAGAGGCTCACGAGGCAATTCGTCCTACTGATATGAGCCTAAAAGTTGCGGGTAAAGATGCTCAGCAAAAGCGCATCTACGATCTAATACTTAAACGTACTTTGGCTTCGCAAATGAGTGATGCTAAATTAGAAAAAACTATAATTACCATTGATTCGCCAACTCAGAAGTATAGTTTTATTACTCGTGGCGAAGTTGTTATTTTCGATGGTTTCTTAAAAGTATATCAAGCATCTCAAGACGAAGATGTGGAAGCTGATGAGATGGAAGAAGGAATGCTTCCGGCAACTGAAGCGGGTGATAATCTCGATTATAATAATATAAGCGCTGTGCAGCGATTTACTAAGCAGCCACCTCGTTTTTCGGAGGCATCTTTAGTTAAGAAAATGGAAGAACTTGGTATAGGTCGCCCTTCAACTTATGCTCCTACAATTTCTACTATTCTGAATCGTGGATATGTTGTTAAGGATGAAATAGAGGGCGTTAAAAGAGATTATACAGAGCTTACTTTGGAATTGCAAAATATTTCGGAAGCAATAAATACAGAAAATGCTGGAGCATCAAAGGGGAAACTAAGCCCTACAGATATTGGTAAAATTGTTAATGAATTTCTTGTTAAATATTTTGAAAAAATTCTTAGTTATGACTTTACGGCAAGAGCAGAAAAAGAATTTGATGCTATTGCCGCAGGAGATTCACAATGGAATACCAGAATTAAAGAATTTTATTCAGACTTTCATGCACAGGTAGTTGATACTACTGAAACTGCAGAACGTCATAGTGGAGAGCGACATCTTGGTGTTGATGCTGCTACAGGAAAAAATGTAATTGTACGTATGGGTAAATTTGGCCCTATTGTACAAATTGGAGAAGCTGTTGGCGAAGAAAAACCTAGGTTTGCAGGATTGCAAAAGGGGCAGTTCTTAGAGTCGATAAGTTTTGAAGATGCTATGGAATTATTCAAGTTTCCTCGAAAAATGGGCGAATTTGAGGATAAAGTAGTAACTGTGGCAATTGGTCGTTTTGGACCTTATGTGCGCCACGATTCAAAGTTTTTTTCTCTTCCAAAAGAGGATAATCCTGCCTCTGTAGATTTTGCTAGAGCAGTTGAGATTATTGAAGCTAAGCGTCAAAAAGATAAAGAGAATACTATTAAGGTTTTTGCTGAAGAGCCAGGCTTAATTATTATGAATGGTCGTTTTGGCCCTTATATATCCTTTGAAAAGCGGAATTATAAAATTGCTAAGACTACTGATCCAACGGCCCTAACACTTGACGATTGTAAGGAGATTATTGAAAAAGCTCCTGCCAAAAAAGGTGCAAAGAAGAAGCCTGCAGCTAAGAAAAAAGCTCCAGTAAAAAAGAAAGTTACTAAGAAGAAAACAACTACAAAAAAGAAGACAGCTAAGAAATCAACAACACCTAAAAAGACAAAATAATAAATGGATCTTTCGATTTATCTAAATAGTATAGAAATTCCTGATTTTGAATACGATAATGAAACGTCTAATCGTCAATTAGGCGATATTTTTAAGGTTAATAGTATTGAGGAGGGGGTTCCTGACCTAGAAGGTGTACATATGGCTATTATTGGAGTTACGGAATCTCGTAATTCTGTGAATAATTATGGCTGTAGTAAAGCTCCTGATGAGGTAAGAAAACACCTTTATAAACTATTCTTGGTTGATGAGAATATTAAAGTTGCAGACCTTGGTAATATTAAGGCTGGCTTTAATATAGAAGACACATATTTTGCAGTTAAGGTAGTTGTAGAATATCTTATTAAAAACGATATTATTCCAATAATTATTGGAGGTTCTCAAGATATTACTTATGCTAATTATACAGCTTATGAGCATATGGGGCAAGTTATTAATATTGCTTCAATAGATTCATCTTTCGATTTGGGAAATTCTGATGAAATTTTTAATTCTCGATCATATTTGAGTAAGATAATAATGCATCAGCCTAATTTCCTATTTAATTATACCAATATTGGCTACCAATCTTATTTTGTGGATCAAAAGGCAGTAAAACTTATGCAATCAATGTATTTTGATGTTCATAGATTAGGCGCTATGCGTAATAATATGGAAGAAGTTGAACCTCTAGTGAGAAATGCCGATTTAGTCAGCTTTGATATTAGTGCTATTCGCCAGAACGAAGCGCCAGCAAATGAAAATACTTCGCCAAATGGATTTAATGGAGAAGAAGCTTGTCGTATTGCCCGCTACGCTGGTATAAGTGATAAACTGACTTCTTTTGGCCTTTATGAGATAAATCCCGAAAAAGATTTTAATGGAATGACTGCCCATCTTGCTGCTCAAATTATATGGTATTTTATGGATGGTTTTTATAATAGAAAAGGAGATTTTCCTCATAAACAAAAAGAGAATTATAAGAAATATAATGTAGGTGTTGATGGAAAGGATCATTCTATAGTTTTTTACGAGAGTATACGTAGTGGTCGATGGTGGATGGAAGTCCCACTTGGCAATGAAAATGAAGATAAATATAAACGCCATTATATGCTGCCTTGCTCTAGTCAAGATTATAAATCAGCATTGGATAGAGATATCCCTGATAGATGGTGGCAGGTTTACCAAAAAATGATGTAATAATAACATCAAAGAGTCTATGTTTCTTAAAAAATTAGACTCCTTTTCTTTATACCTATTTGGACTAAAATATCCAATCAAACAGCGATAATAATTAAATATTATTATCGCTGTTTTTAACTACTTTTTATGGTATGTTTCTCTTTGTTTTTTAACAAAATACAAGAAAAACAACAATAAGTTATAACAAAAATGTAATTATAGCTCATAAGTATTGTCAAAAAAGTTTATTATATTTGTATCGTAATAGTGAGGCTTAGTTAATTTGATGGTGTAGTTATAGTTATTTATAAGACACAATAAATCAGGAGTATATAGCTACTTTTATTTGATTTTATTATTATTATTTTCATTTTTAGAAGAGTAAATCTTGAGAAAAAGAATAAGCTATGAAAAGTTATGAACATTACTGCTAATAGAATGATTAAAAAATATTTGCATTAATACTCTTTTATTAAATTATGTTAAACTTTTTTTTATACTTTAGCCACTTGTTTATATACAAGCACAAACATAACAATATGAAACAGTTCTTATTAGTGGTAAGCATAGTGTTTATTAGCGTTTTAGCCGTTGGTCAGCAAGATGTTCAGTACACAAATTTTATGTTCGCAAAGTCTAATTACAATCCAGGTTTTACTGGAATGGGAGATGGAATATGCATAAATGGCTTAGCTCGTCAGCAATGGATGGGTTATAAAGGTACTGATGGAGAGGCTGGAGCACCAGCTACATTCTATTTTTCGGCACAAAGTCCTGTGAAATTATTGTTGGGAGGTATTGGTATAGCTGTTGTAAAGGATGAAATTGGTTTTGAGAGTAATACTAGTGTTAGACTTGCTTATGCTTTTCACCTAAAGCTTGGAGAAGGAAATTTAGGAGTTGGTTTAGCAGCAGGTTTTTTGAATAAACAAATAGATTTTACGAAATTTAGACCAACTGATTCAAGCGATCCTCTATTACAAGGAGGTGCTGAAAGTGCAATGAGTTTTGATTTAGCTATGGGAGCACATTATAGTACTGATGATTATTATGTTGGTTTGTCGTTTACTCAATTGCAAAATTTATGGGGTGCGGAAGCAGAATTTGCTTCAGGGAATGATAATTTAGCAAATCCTGATTATATTAATCATACATATATTACAGGAGGTTATAATTATCAATTACCAATGATGCCTTCAATTATACTAAACCCAAATGTGTTAGTTAAAGTGGCTGGTACTTCATCGGCACAGTTTGATATTAATATGTTAGCTTGGTACAATAAACAAGTATATGCTGGCGTTACGTACAGAGCAACTGATGCTGTGTCTATATTAGCAGGATATAAAGTTTTAGATGGCTTTTTAAAAGGTCTAATGGGTGGTGTATCATATGATATTACTACTTCAAAAATGAGTTCTGGAACCGGTGGTTCTTTCGAGATATTTGTAAAATATTGTTTTAATATCGAATTTCCACCAAAAAGTGAAAAACACGGAACTGTATTATATTTATAAATAATTGAAACAAAATATTGGGAGTTTCGTAGAAGCTTCCTTCATATAAACGAAAAGTTGAATTATGTCAATAAAAATTATTAACAACTTGAAAAATGTACTAGTAGTTAGTGCATTAGTAGTATTTCTTGCATCTTGTGGAAGCGGTAGTGGAGAACTTACTGGTGTTCAAGATCGCGATGAGTGGTATCAAGATGATCCTTATGGTATGCTATTTATTCCTATGGGTAGCTATAATATGGGTGCTTCTGAGCAAGATATTCTTTATGGTCAAGCAGGTCCTTCAAAAGTTGTTTCTGTTCAAGCATTCTATATGGATGAAACAGAGATTACTAATAACGAGTACCGTCAGTTTGTTAACTGGGTAAGAGATTCTATTGCTCACGTTATTCTTGGTGAACTAGGTGATGAGGAAATATTTGGTAATCACCTGAAACGAAATAAAGATGGAGATCCATACGAAGTTATGGAACAAGGTCAGATTCATAATCCAATTAATTGGGATGAAGAAATTCGCTATGGTGATATGGATGATTCGGAATACGAAAGTACAGTAACAATACTTGAAAATGAAGGTTTCTATATTCCAGACGAAATTCCTGGTACTAATAGAAGTCCTCGTTATTATCATATACGTCAGGTTGATGTTACAAAACTTATGTTTTCGTACTATTGGATAGACTTTAAGAAAGCTGCCTTAAGAAGTAGCCGTACTAATGGTCATTTCAGTAGAATGGAGGAAAGAGTTAATTTTATTAAATATCGAAGCGATAATGTATACCCTGATACTTTATGTTGGGTACATGATTTTGCATACTCTTATAATGAGCCAATGACTCAAAATTATTTTTGGCATCAAGCTTATGACAATTACCCTGTAGTTGGTGTAAGTTGGATTCAAGCTCGTGCTTTTAGTATCTGGAGAACAGGAATTAAAAGAAGCTATGATCAAAAGAAAGGTGCAACTTTCTGGAATGATTATAGATTGCCATCAGAAAGTGAGTGGGAATATGCTTCTCGTGGTGGTTTAGAACTTAACCCATTTCCATGGGGTGGTCCTTATATCCGTAATTCTAATGGATGTTTCTTAGCTAACTTTAAGCCTTTACGTGGTAATTATGTTGATGATGGAGGTTTCCATACATTAATAGTTGGACATTATGCTCCTAACGACTATGGTTTATATGATATGTCAGGTAATGTTGCTGAGTGGTGTGACGATTCTTTTGAAGAATCTTCTTACAGATTATCTCATGATATGAATATGTCTCTTTCTCGTTCAGTAATGGAAAATGGTCTTGAAGACGAAATGACTCCTGCACTTAAGCGTAGAGTTATTAGAGGTGGTTCGTGGAAAGATGTTGGATACTATACGCACACTAGTTCTCGTACATATGAATATCAAGATACAGCGAAAGCTTATATAGGCTTCCGTAATGTTCAAACTTATTTAGGTCGCGCAAAAGGTGACGGTCCTAATTCATCAAACGTATATCAATAAATATAATAAATAACACACACAATTAAAATTAACAAAACAATTTAAATTATTTTATTATGAGTATAGACAGCATTGTAAGAAGTAAAGGTTTTAAGAACTTTATGACTAAACTGTATGGTTTGGGAGCAGCAGTAGTGATTTTGGGAGCACTATTTAAGATTAATCACTATCCTGGTGCTGACCTTATGCTTATTGTTGGTCTTTTAACTGAAGCCGTAATATTTTTCTTTTCAGCTTTTGAAGCGCCACACGTGGAGCCAGATTGGAGTTTAGTATATCCAGAACTTGCTGGTATGTACGAAGAGCATCATTCACATGAATTAGAAGCTATGATGGGTGGATCTTCTGATAAATCTGTTACTGAAGAATTAGACGATATGCTTGAAGAAGCTAAAATCGGACCAGAACTTATCGAGAGTTTAGGATCAGGATTACGTAATCTTAGCGAGAATGCTTCTAATATGTCTGATATTAGTGACGCTTCTGTTGCTTCTGGCGAATATGCTACTAGCGTAAGAAAAGCTTCTGATGAAATTAATATATTATCTGAGAACTATGTTGCTACATCTAATGTATTAACAGAGTCTACTGAGAAAATTGCTAAGTCTGCAGAGGCTATTGATTTTACTGAAATTGATAGTAATGCATTTAACGAAGAACTTACTAAAGTTTCTACTAACCTTAGTGCTCTTAATTCTGTTTATGAGTTGCAATTGCAAAACTCAAATAGTCAAACAGAAGTATTTGATAAAATGGGTACTACTATGGAAAGTTTCTTATCTAACCTAGAGCAGAGTGTTACTAATACTGAAAAGTATAAAATACAAGCTGAAGAGTTGGCTAAGAATGTAGAAGCATTGAATAATGTTTATGGTAATATGCTTAACGCAATGAATGTTCAACGTTAATCATAAATTAATTTAATTATAAACCATTTAAACATATAGCTCTATGAGTGGAGGAAAAGAAACCCCAAGGCAGAAGATGATAGGTATGATGTACTTATTCTATACCGCACTTCTTGCTCTTAATGTATCTGCCGATATACTTAATGCGTTTGTACTTGTAAATGACAGTATGACGCAAACGAATAATAATTTCGGTAAAAAGAATGAAGTATTGATGATAGCATTTGCTAATCAAAATATGAATAATCCTAAAAAGGTGAAGCCATATTATGATAAAGCAAAAGAGGTAAAAAGAATTTCAGATATTCTTGTTGCTGATATTAGACACGTAATTGATACTTTAATAATAGTAACAGAGTTTGATAGTGAATTTACTCAAGACTTTGTTTTTGAAGTAGGTGACGATCGTGATACAATTATTGATTTTGCATATAATATACCTGTTGCATTTCTTAAGGCTAAGGATAAATTTAATACGCCTATGCGTTTATTGAATCCTGAGCATAAAATTGAATATTCTTACGATTTATCTCAACGACTAAAAGATAAGTTTGCGGCATATAATAAAGCAATACTTAATATGCTTAGCGATGAGGACAAGAAAACTATTCAGTTAGGTTTGAATACTGAAGAAGTATATAACTCAATTGCTAGAGAATGGCAAGATTGGGAGTATAACTCATTTTATCATACTGTATTAGTTGCAGATATTGTACTTTTGAATAAGTATGTTTCTGAAGTGTTAAATACTGAAGCTGAGGTAATAGGTACTCTATATAGTTATATAGATGCTAAGAGTCTTAAGTTTGATGCGATTAGAGCTGCAGTAATTCCTGTATCAAATGTTGTTATTGCAGGTTCTGATTATGAGGCTGATATATTTGTTGCTGCTTATTCAGCAACTGAAATTCCAAAAGTAAGTATTAAGACAGGTGCTGATACAATGTCAATATCTGAAATATCAAATGACGGTATTATACAAATTCATGAAGCTACTAATGGAATAACTAAATTTAAAGTAAAAACTGGTGCAACTGGTGAATTTACTTATGCAGGTTATATCCAAATGAAAGATGCTGATGGAAATTATAAGCCATATTACTTTAATTCATCATATCAGGTTATAAAGCCTACTGCAACGGTATCTGCTGATGCTGTTAATGTTGTATATCGTGGAATCCCAAATCCACTTTCTGCTTCTGCTCCTGGTTTTACTAATGATAAAATTAGATTAGGTGGTGGATCAGGTGGTAAACTTGTTTCTAAAGGTGGTGGACATTATATGTTTACTCCAGATAGATCTCGTCGTAAGGATGTTAAGTTTTCTGTTAACGCAACTAAAGGAGATGGATCTACACAAAATATGGGTAGCTTCACATTCCGTGTTCTTCCAGTACCACCAGCAACTGTTCGTTTGGCAGGTATTAATGAAGGATCTGTTTCTAAAGGAGCTCTTAAAAGTCAAGGATTCTTAACTGCAAAAATTGAAAATTTCTTATTCGATCTTAAATCTACTGTTGTTGAATTTAGAATTATGGTTACAGGTGGTAGCCGTGGTATGCTTGTAAATAAGAAAGTTAAAGGGAATAAGATACCTGCTGATGTAATTAAGAAAATCTATAAGGCTCCAAAAGGGTCTATGGTTTTAGTTAATAGCATAAAAACTCGTGGTAAAGATGGTATTAAAGAAGCATCTAGTATTACATTAACACTTAAATAGGATTAATGTAATTACCACTTTTATATAATTAAAAAATGAATTATGAATAAATTAGTTTTAGTAATAGTTATAGGATTTGCCTTTCTTTTTGGAAATATGGCTAATGCGCAAGTATTAGATCCTGATTACGGACCAAGAGCGTGGAAGAAGGAGAATACTAAACAAGAGGAGCCAATAGAGTTAAATCATATTCGTCAGGCCGAT
>QMPB01000091.1 GCA_003648395.1 Bacteroidota bacterium | reverse complement strand
CAAGTTGTTACTGGTACTATTATGGCTAAGAATAGCCGCGAAGTAGTTATCAATATTGGCTTCAAATCTGATGGTGTATTGTCAATTAACGAATTACGATATAGAGAAGAAATAAAAATTGGTGATGAGATAGATGTATATATCGAAAATCAAGAAGACGTTCAAGGTCAATTAATTTTATCTCATAAGAAAGCTAGAATACTTAAATCTTGGGATCGTGTAAACGAAGCTCTTGAGAAAGATGAAATTATTAATGGTTTTGTGAAATGTCGTACAAAAGGTGGATTAATCGTTGATGTATTTGGAATTGAGGCTTTCTTGCCTGGTTCTCAAATCGATGTTAAGCCTATCCGTGATTACGATATCTACGTTGGTAAAACTATGGAATTTAAAGTTGTTAAGATTAATAATGAATTTAAAAACGTAGTTGTATCTCACAAAGCACTTATTCAAGATGAACTTGAGAAGCAGAAAGCTGAAATTATGGCTAAGCTTGAAAAAGGACAAGTTCTTGAAGGTACTGTTAAGAATATTACATCTTATGGCGTATTTATTGACCTTGGCGGTGTTGATGGTCTTATTCATATCACTGACCTTTCTTGGGGTAGAATTAATCACCCAGACGAGGTTGTTGAATTAGATCAGAAAATTAATGTTGTTATTCTTGATTTTGATGAGAATAAGAAACGTATTGCTCTTGGTTTAAAACAATTAACTCCTCACCCATGGGATTCTCTTTCTGAAGAAATCAAAATAGGTGATAAAGTTAAAGGAAAAGTTGTTGTTATTGCTGATTACGGTGCTTTCATTGAGATTGCTGCTGGTGTTGAAGGTCTAATTCACGTAAGTGAAATGTCTTGGTCACAGCATTTACGTACAGCTCAAGATTTCCTTAAAGTAGGTGATGAGATTGATGCTGTAATTCTGACTCTTGATAGAGAAGAGCGCAAAATGTCTCTTGGTATTAAGCAATTAATTCCAGATCCTTGGGCTAATATTGATGAGAAATATCCAAAGAGTTCTAAGCATACTGCTACAGTTCGTAATTTTACTAACTTTGGTATATTCGTCGAATTAGAGGAAGGCGTTGATGGTTTAATTCATATTTCTGACTTAAGTTGGTCTAAGAAAATTAAGCACCCTGCTGAGTTTACTAAAATTGCAGAACCAATAGAGGTTGTTGTTCTTGATGTAGATGTTGATAATAGACGTTTAAGCCTAGGTCATAAGCAGTTAGAAGAAAATCCTTGGGATGTATTCGAAACTGTATTTAATGTTGATAGTGTACATAAAGGAACTATTCTTTCTGTAAGTGATAAAGGAGCTATTGTTGCTCTTCCTTATGGTGTTGAAGGGTTTGCTCCAAAGCGTCACTTAAGCAAAGAGGATGGTTCTCTACCTAAAGTTGACGAAAGTCTTGACTTTATGGTTATAGAATTTTCTAAGGATAATAAGAAGATCATTCTTTCTCATAGTAGAATTTTCCAAGAGCAAAAAGCTACTGATAAATTTAATGAAAGAGCAGCTAAGAAAGCAAATGCTAAAACTGCACATTCAGCTGTGAAGAACAATAATAAGAAAGTTGAGAAAACAACTCTTGGCGACTTAAGTGTTCTTAGTAATCTTAAAGCAGAAATGCAAGAAACAGAAAAAGCTAAAGCTAAAGAGTTTCTAAAGAAGATTGAAACTAAAGAAGAAGAAAAATCTACAAAACCAGCTGAAGAAGCTGATGAGAAATAGAGTTTAATTCTTTATATAAAATAAAAAAACCTCGCTTTTGCGAGGTTTTTTTGTTTTATATAATTATAACTCCTATTCATCCCGAGAAATCGGGAACTCCTAACTCTGAACTTCCAACTTAACTCCTTTGGCTTCCATATATTGATCCAGTAATTTAGCAACATACTTCCCAAACACATCAAATTCAATATTGATTATAGTTCCATCAATAAAATTATGAAAATTAGTATTATCAAAAGTATATGGAATTATTGCCACAGAAAATTGCCCAGGTTTTGAATCAACAACAGTTAAACTAGTTCCATTAACAGAAATACTACCTTTTTCAACAGTGATATTGTTTAACGTTGGGTCATATTCAAATGTAAATTTCCAACTACCATCAGTTTCTTCTACCCCAATGCATTTTGCCGTTTGGTCAACATGACCTTGTACAATATGTCCATCAAGGCGTTCTCCCATTGTCATACTACGCTCAAGATTTACTTCATAACCTTCTTTCCATTCCATCAAACAAGTTTTGTCTAATGTTTCTTGTATAGCAGTTACTACATATTGATTTTTGTTTGCATCAACTTTTACCACTGTAAGGCAAACTCCATCATGTGCCATACTTTGATCAATTTGTAACTCCTTTGCTAACTCTGTTTCTACTGTAAAATGTATATTGCTTTTATCTCGCTCAACCTTTACAATTGTACCCATTTTTTCAACTATTCCTGTAAACATTTAATATTTATTATTTAATTATTTAATATTTTATATTTATTCTAACTTCTATTTATCCCGAGAAATCGGGAACTTCTATTTATCCCGAGAAATCGGGAACTTCTATTTATCCCGAGAAATCGGGAACTCTTAACTTCCAACTTAAATTCTTCTCCTTTTTCTCTTTCCTTTCCTTCTTACCTATAAAGAGTAATTGTCCCCTGAATTGTCCTAACTTTAATTCCTTCTATTCTATATTCATACACATCACAAATATAGAAATATACTCCTTCAGAACAATCTTTATTCGTTGTCATGTCTTTAGCATCCCAGTTAATATCTGGATTTTTCGTTTGAAAAACCATACTTCCCCATCTATTTAAGATTGTCATATTTACTTTTTCTACGAAATCGTAAGGATACGGAATGAATAAATCATTTATTCCATCTCCATTTGGAGTAAATACGTTTGGTAAGTGATATGGCAAACAGCTGTCAATATCTATACATTCAATATTGCTAGCATTACTCTCATTATCAAAAGAGTCTATAGCGGTAACATAATAACAGCCAATAACATTATTCATTCCTGTGTGTAAGTATGAAGTGTCAAGAGGATTTAATGGGTTATAAATTTCTGAGTATTCTTCATTAATATTTTGAGTATAATATAGTTTATATGCAACCACATCATTTGTACAACTATTATTTGGATTTGTCCAATTTAATTGATTTTCAATAAGTTTACAATCTGTTGTTAAACTAAGAATAGGAGGACATGGTGGCTCAATATCAATAGGTATTGCACAGCTTTCTTGTGACCAATTTATCAATGGCTTTGAAAAGCCACTTGCACCATATTCTCCAATACTTTTTATTTTATAACAATATGTATTGCCGTTTACTAAACTAGAATCAGAGTATGTTTGCAAACTAGTATTTCCTATGCTATCAAAAATACCACTTTGGTTTCTTCTGTAAATTATGTAAGAATAATTAGTCCATGGTACAATCTCATTCCAACTAATTCTAACACTATTAGTATGTCCCTCTGTTGTAATAAAAATACTAGAAGATTCCTGTGTATTACCTATTATAAATCTATCATTAATAGTATTATTTATTAAATCAATACGATAAAAATTTGTTTTAGTAGAAGTATTTATGTTATTATGATGATAAATTGTATCATTTAAATCGTTTAACGAATCTATTAATAACATTGGTTGACCAATACCAATTGAATTATGGTAAATTAGATATTTATATGGGCCAGGTGTTTGAGTTGGATTAATAGTGTCTGGTGCAGACCAAATAATAGTTGTTTTACCACTTGTTTCGCTAGTTGTATCTACACTAATATTTGTAATAACAGGGACGTCTTTTATTAAATGAGTACATGCCTCTAATGAGGGATAGCTTTCTGCACCAACATTAATGTCTTTAAAAACACCCACAACCATATAGCAGTATTGTGGTCCATGAATTAACCCATAACCATTATTATCGTCAGTAAATGTTGTATCACTATTTCCTGTACTTCCAATTTTAACATAGCCTGTCCATGGAGGAACTCCTGTAATACAGTTATTGCCAACATACCCTGTATATCCATTATGCCTGTATATATTATAGGTTAACGCATTTGGACATTTCCCTTTACTCCAGGTCAGAATTATTTTATTGCCTTTTGGTTTAGCCTCTAAATTCTCAGGAGCAGGAGCTATTACTGTAATAAAGCTAGTTTTTATATCCACCAAATTTACAGGGGAACTATTATCTTTTGCCTTGTAAATCATTTGATATGGATTTTTTTCTACATGCTCACATATTGGTATCCAACTAAAAGTTGATTGGACATATCCTATACCAGAGGATGGTTGAGGGAAAAGAGCAGGATTATTTGCTTGAATTATTGGACCTCCTGTTGCTCGTAATGTAATAATATCATTATCAACATCTGTTGCTTCTATTACATAGCTTAATGTATCTCCAATAACTACGCAGGTGTCTATATTACCCTGAATTACAGGAGGTCTATTATTACAAGAGCTAATGGTAATTTGCATATCTCTAGTAATACTACCTTTTAAAACTCCATTCTTATATTCTTTAATTACTATTGCTACATTGTATTCGCCCTGTATTATTGGGTTTATCCAGCTTAAAGTTCCTGTTATTGGATCTATACTAAAACTTACACTTGCCGCAGGGTATTGATAATTAGCAATAGGCACTCCATTAGCACCCTTGCAGGCTACAAGTTCATAAGCTAAACTATCTCCATCAGGATCATAAGCACCGGGGTTGTGATAAAAAGGAGAGCCTACGCAACCATTATCAATAGGTGGATTTAATAAAATTGGGGAATCATTATTTCCAATAAATGGATTTATATTTAATGTTGTTTCTATATAAAAAGGAACGTTAATTGAATTAGGAATGTTTGTTACACCTCCATTTCTATTTGGATCTTCCATACTTATAATAAATTCCCCTTGACCACTATATGTGTGAGTTCCTTTATAAATATTAAGATTAATGTAGTTTGGTAAAGCTGTTTTTTGGGTTCTTTGAATAGTTGATGAAGTGCCATCTCCCCATTTAATAACTAAACTAGATCTATCTGCTGGAGAAAGACTGTAAGTATATGTAACAACAGTGATTTCATAAGTTAATCCAGAAATATGCTTATAGGTTATCTCTCCTGCACGATTATGTGTTGCATATACAGAATAAGTGTAAAACAAAATTCCAATAAAAATAATTAATCTACGCATAGTTTAAGCTATCTTCTCAGTGCAATATTACATAAAACAAAGCTATAAATACTTTTTAACATTAAATTATTAATGAAATTTGATTTGTATCAAAAAGTTTGCCGAATATGTATTATAAATATTAAATACATTAAAATATCTATTTTTATATCTTTGCAGACTAAATTTGAGTTATGCATACAATTAAAGAATTACAAGATAAAGTAAAGGACTTATTTGAAAATCGTAATTATCTTGATAAACCTAATGAGTTATACGAACCAATTCAATACTCTTTATCACAAGGGGGTAAACGATTACGGCCACTTTTAAGCTTATTCTCATGTTCTTTATTCGGAGGTGATTTGAGGGAAGTTGAAAATTCTGCCATTGGGCTTGAAATATTTCATAACTTTACTTTACTTCACGATGATATTATGGATCAATCAGCTTTACGAAGAGGTATGTCAACGGTTTATAAAAAATGGGATACTAATACGGCAATATTATCTGGTGACACCATGTTTGTAATAGCATATCAGTATGTTACAAATACTAATCTAGATATTTTAGTTGACACCCTTAAAGTGTTTAATCAAACGGCGAAAGAAGTGTGTGAAGGACAACAATACGATATGAATTTCGAAGAAGAAACGAATACAAGTATTGAAGATTATATGGAAATGATACGCCTTAAAACAGCCGTTCTTATTGCTGCTGCACTTAAGATTGGTGCTATTTCAGCTAGAGCTACAGTTAAAGATTGTGACTTAATATATGATTTTGGGATTATGATAGGATTAGCATTCCAATTGCGTGATGATTTTCTTGACGCTTTTGGTGATGTTGATGTTTTTGGAAAACCTATTGGAAATGATATTATTACAAATAAGAAAACATATTTGTATCTTAAAGCATATGAAATAGCAAGTGTAGAGATGAAAGAAAACCTTAATAATGCATTTGCATTAGAGGGAGCTATTAAAGTTAAAAAAGTGCTTGAATTATACGAAGAATTAGGCATCAGAGAGGCTACTGAGATAAAAATAGAAAGACTCCATGATGACGCAATGAGACTTCTATCTGAAACTAGTATTAAAGAGGAAAATAAGAGTGAATTATATCTGTTTCTAAATCAGCTAATTAAAAGAGAGGTGTAATAAACGAGTATATTAATTACTCATTTATTATAGGTGAAATACCTGATTTTACTCATGTTAATGTTTTTTGTAATAGTATTATTATTATTTTTAAATTTGCTTTTTATTCAAAAAATATAAAATCTTAATTACAAGAATGAGTAATTTAATTACTCTATGATAATAAATCTATATGCTTGAAGCTCTAATTACATCAAAAACAAGGATTAAGCTATTAATGAGATTCTTTCTTAATGAGAATGCTGAGTCTTATTTGCGTAATTTAGAAGTAGAGTTTGGTGGCTCAACCAATGGAATTCGTGTGGAGTTAAATAAATTTGAGTCTGCAGGCTTACTGAGTTCAGAACTAAAGGGTAATAAAAAGATTTTTAAAGCAAACACAAAGCATCCTCTTTTTCCAGATATTCATAATATTTTAATTAAGCATGTTGGTTTTGATAAAATCATAGATGATATTATTGAGAAGCTTGGTTCTTTGTATAAAGTTTATGTTGTTGGTGATTATGCAAAAGGAATTAGTAGTCAGATAATAGATCTAGTTTTTGTAGGTGATTTAATAGACAAAGAATATCTATTGAAGCTTGTGAATAAAGCTGAAAAAACCATCAACTGTAAGATACGATATTTAGTATTCGCAGAGGATGAGATATATTCATTTTTATCTCAAAAAGAGAACTCAGACTATCTTTTGCTATGGAATAAAGAGAAATAAGTTAATTTTTAAAGAGAATTAACTAAAAATATAATGACCACCTAATTAGTTATTTACAGAAATGTAATGTGACTGAGGGGGCGAAGCTTTGCAAAAGAGGTAGCAATTATCAATTTGAATACGAATTTTTTAACACATATTTGTTTCAGAAATTGATTATAAAGTTCTTCATTTGTGGAAATAATATAATAATAAAAGAATTATGAAAACTATTGCAATTATCGGTTTAGGTTATGTGGGATTACCACTAGCAGTTGAATTTGGAAAACATCGTAGAGTTATTGGTTTTGAAATAAATCAAGCTCGTGTTGATGAGCTAGAAGGGGGTCATGATTCTACCCTTGAATCCTCAGACGAGGATTTAGCAGCAGCAAAAAATCTTGTGTATACAACAGATATTGAAGATTTACGGGAAGCTGAAATTTTCATTGTTGCCGTTCCTACTCCAACTGATAAGAATAATCGACCTGATTTAACACCTTTAGTAGGAGCTTCAACGGTTGTTGGTAAGGTTATTAAAGATGGAGATATTGTAATTTATGAATCTACTGTTTACCCTGGTGCTACCGAGGAAGATTGCGTTCCTGTTATAGAAGAAGTATCTGGTAAGAAAATGAATGAGCATTTTTATGTGGGTTACTCTCCTGAGAGAATTAATCCAGGTGATAAGGTTCATACTCTAACAACAATTAAGAAAGTAACATCTGGATCTACTCCCGAAATAGGAAAAGAGGTTGATGCTCTATATAACGAAATAATTACAGCAGGTACTCACCTTGCTCCAACTATTAAAGTAGCTGAAGCATCGAAAGTTATTGAAAATTCTCAACGTGATTTGAATATTGCTTTTGTAAACGAACTTTCTAAGATATTCAACCTTATGGGAATAGATACTCTTGATGTTCTTGAAGCAGCAGGTACCAAATGGAATTTCTTACCATTCCGCCCAGGTTTAGTTGGTGGCCATTGTATCGGTGTTGATCCGTTCTACTTAGCTCAGAAAGCTCAAGAAGTTGGTTATCACCCAGAAATTATTCTTGCTGGTCGTCGCTTAAACGATTCTATGGGGGCTTACGTTGCCAACGAGACTGTTAAGATTATGGTAAAGTCAGGAGTAGCTGTTAAAGATGCTAAAGCTCTTATGCTTGGTATTACTTTTAAAGAGAATTGCCCTGATATCAGAAATACACGTGCCACTGATATTTATCATGAACTTAAAGATTTTGCTATGGATGTAGATGTTTATGACCCATGGGCAAAGAACGCAGATGTAAGCCATGAATATGGTATAGATATGATTGAAGAACTAGGAGATTTAAGCCAGTATAGTGCAATTATTCTTGCTGTAGCCCACGATCAATTCAAATATCTTGATTTTGCAGGAGCTAAAAAAAGTGGTGTAGTTATCTATGACGCTAAGAGTATCTTGCCTCGGGATGTGGTTGATGCTCGATTATAGAGTTTCTCACTTCGTTCAAAAAAAATCTGCGAATTAATACGAATTTTGCTAATAGCGCTAATTAATAGACTTATTTATTTTTATAATCTTTCCAAAATATGGATTTGATTTATAAGGAGGAGGCATTTGATATAATAGGTGCATGCATGGATGTACATAGTGAACTTGGTGGTGGATTTCTAGAGGCTGTGTATCACGAGGCATTTTTAATAGAATTAAAAAATAGAGGTATTCCTTTTGAAAGTAATGTTAAGTTGAGAATATCTTATAAAGGAAGTAATCTAAAAAAATCATATTATGCTGATGTTGTTTGTTTCGATAAGATTATTGTAGAGCTAAAGTCTGCCTCAGGCTTACTCTCTGAGCACGAATCTCAAGTAATAAATTATCTTAAAGCAACAAAATATCAATTAGGCATACTTATAAATTTTGGAACTAAGTCACTCCAATATAAACGAATAGTAAATACAAGATAATTAGCGTAATTAGTTTAATTCGCTAAAATTCGCAGATTAAAACGAGACTGCGAGTCAAAAAAACGAAAAACATGTCCACATACAACCTATCAAACCTTAAAGAACTAGAAGCAGAAGCCATCCACATAATCCGTGAGGTAGCTGCTGAGTTCGAGAATCCTGTTATGCTTTACTCTATTGGTAAAGATTCTTCAGTAATGGTACGCCTTGCCGAGAAAGCCTTTGCACCGGGTAAAGTTCCTTTTCCTTTAATGCACATTGACTCGAAATGGAAATTCAAAGAAATGGTTGAGTTTCGCGATCATTATGCTAAGGAAAATAATTGGGATTTAATTGTAGAATATAATAAGGAAGGCTTTGAGAAAGGAATTGGACCTTTTACCCATGGTTCAAAGGTTCATACAGATGTGATGAAAACACAGGCTCTTTTGGCGGCTTTGGATAAGCATGGTTTTGATGCTGCTTTTGGTGGTGCTCGTCGCGATGAGGAGAAATCTCGTGCTAAAGAGCGAATTTTCTCTTTCCGTAACGAATTCCATCAGTGGGATCCAAAAAATCAACGCCCTGAGCTTTGGAATATATATAATACTAAGGTTCACAAAGGTGAGTCTATTAGAGTTTTCCCTATTTCTAACTGGACAGAACTAGATATCTGGAATTATATTCGATTAGAAAAAATTCCTATTGTGCCACTTTACTTTGCCGAAAAACGACCTGTTGTTGAAAATAATGGTACTCTAGTAATGGTTGACGATGACAGAATGCCAAAAGAACTAGCAGATACAGCAGAAATGAAGATGGTGAGATTCAGAACATTAGGTTGTTATCCTTTAACAGGAGCAGTAGAATCAGAAGCCACAACCATAGAAGAAATCGTAGAAGAAATGATGACAGTAACAGTCTCAGAACGTACTACTAGGGTTATCGACTTCGACCAAGATGGAAGTATGGAGCAGAAGAAACGGGAAGGGTATTTTTAATAGAACACGGATAACACAGATTTAAAGGAAGCTCACAGATAATATGTTACATAAAGAAATAACTCAGAAAATAATTAAGGCATATTATAAGGTATATAATACTCTTGGTTATGGGTTTTTGGAAAAGGTTTATCAAAAAGCATTACTTATTGAATTAAGAGAAATAGGGTTTAAATGTGAGGAAGAAGTTCCAATCAGAGTCTATTATGCAGGAAAGAATGTTGGTGAGTACAGAGCAGATATTATTGTTGATGAATCAGTAATAATTGAGAATAAAGCTACAGAAAGCCTTGTAGAGGAGAATGAATTTCAGCTGATTAATTATTTGAAAGCTACTGATATAGAGGTTGGATTATTGCTAAACTTCGGAAAAGAACCTCAATTCAAAAGAAAAATATTTACTAATGACAGAAAAATCCGTGAGAATCAGTAGTATAACACTTGTGTTATCCATGTCTTTAGAGAATTATATTTAACAAACAATTAAAAACCCAGTGAAAATCAGTAGTATCCGTGTTATCCGTGTTCCCATAGTTCCCTATAAATTTTAATATGAAAAACAAAGACATACAACAATTCCTAGACGCCGACCAACGTAAAGGACTCCTTAGAATCCTTACAGCGGGCTCTGTTGACGATGGTAAATCAACTCTTATAGGTCGTCTTTTATTTGATAGTAAAAAACTATATGATGATCAATTAGCTACTCTAGAAAGAGATAGTAAAAGAGTCGGTCATGCTGGCGAAGATATTGATTATGCCCTTTTACTCGATGGACTTAAAGCTGAGAGAGAACAAGGTATTACAATAGACGTAGCTTATAGATATTTTTCCACAAATAAGAGAAAATTTATAATAGCAGATACTCCCGGCCATGAGCAATATACTCGTAATATGGTTACTGGTGCTTCAACGGCTAATCTTGCAATTATCCTAATAGATGCTCGCAAAGGGGTTATTACTCAGACTAAAAGACATACATTCTTAATTTCTTTATTGGGAATAAAACATGTTGTTGTAGCCGTTAATAAAATGGATCTTAGAGATTATTCTCAACAGGTATTTGATGATATTTGTAATGAATATAAGAATTTTGCTGCTAAATTAGATATTCCAGACATTCATTATTTCCCAATCTCAGCATTGAAAGGTGCTAATGTTGTGGATTCTAGTACT
>QMPB01000090.1 GCA_003648395.1 Bacteroidota bacterium | reverse complement strand
GAAGCACAAACAACTTTAGGTTTCTTCTATGGATGGGAGTTAATGACAGCAGGTTCTTACTTCTTAATTATTAGAGGTAAAAAATCCATGCCACACGCGCTTAGTTATATGCTATTTAGTATTGCTGGTGCCTATGCTATCCTTACAGGATTTGGTATTGCTGGTATCGGACAAGATTTCTTATCAATAGATATTATTAATAATATTCAATATTTCCCAAATTGGGCATATGGGTTATTAATTATTGGATTCTTAACTAAAACAGCTTCTATCGGTCTTCATATTTGGTTACCTGGTGCTCATGGTGAAGCTGAAAGTGATGTATCACCTATGGTTTCGGCTATATTATTAAAGGCTGGTGTATTTGGTGTTTTATTAGCACTAATTGGAATTACTAAATCCGACTTCGATTTAAGTACAATTGCTTATATCCTTGGTTGGATTGGTGCTCTTACCGCTTTGGTTGGTAATATTGGTGCTGTTTTTCAAGAAGATGCTAAGCGTTTACTTGCTTATTCATCAATTGGTCAGCTAGGTTATATAATATTCGCTTTCGCAATAATGACTCACTTAGGTTGGTTAACAGGTTTTACATATACAATCAATCACTTTATGTATAAAGCAGTACTCTTCCTTACAATAGGAGCAGTGGTATTGCGTACAGGTACTCATAATATGTACGAAATGGGTGGTTTGATTAAGAAGATGCCTTTCGCTTTTGTAGCTGTGTTAATTGGTATTATAGCTCTTGCTGGAGTGCCTCCATTGTCAGGTTTCACTGGAAAATGGTTATTCTATAATGCTGTTATAGAAAAAGGTTGGTATTTCCAAGGAGCAATAGTATTCTTCTCTGGAGGGCTTGCTTTCTTATATTTATTCCGCTTGATTCATACTATTTTCTTGGGTCAGTTGAAAGATAATCATCGTGAGTTGAAAGAGATCTCTATTTGGTTCTTAATACCAATATATACTCTTATTGTAGGATTAATGGTATTTGCCGCTAAGCCGCAATGGGTATTACAGCCTCTTGGCGATATTATTGCAAATTATTTTCCTGAAGGTGGATTGGATTGGCAAGGCTCATATGCTTATACCCAACTAGGTTACTGGACAGGTACTGGTGTAATGATAACCATTGGAATATTATTTATCTTAGTTTTGGGTGTATTATTAATGATTACACGCAAAGCTCACAAAATTAAGCAATTTGATGTGGTTTTCTCTGGCGAACGTCCTGAGAGACCAGAAACAACACATATAGCATATAATATGTACGCAGGTTTTTACAAAGCAGTATGGCCTATAACCCTTCCCTATTTCGAGAAATTCTGGGAGTGGATGACAAATATTGTATACGAAACGGCAGGTTTTGCTCGTAGAGTATATAGTGGTAATGGACAGGCTTATTTGTTACATATTGTACTATTTATTATTGTTCTATTTTTTATAACAATTGGAGGAAGTTTATAATTATGACTATTTATGCACAATTAGGATATACATTTCTAGGTTTATTTTTAGTATTAAACTGGGGAATGTTAATGAGCGCAACTTTTAGAAAGATTGTTGCTCGTGTGGCGGGACGTCACGGAATACCAATTTATCAACCATGGATTGATTTAGTAAAAAATGCTGCTGTAAGAACAACACTTACTCATGGTACAATGTTCTATTTAGGGCCTGTATTCAGACTTACAGGTGCTGTTGGTATGTTTCTTTTTATGCCTGCTTTGGTTACGGAGAACGAACATTGGTTAAATTTCTCTTTTCAAGGAGATATTGTATTAATCCTTTACTTCCAATTATTTGGAATGTTGGGAATGGCGCTAGGTGCTGGAGAAGGTGGACAACCTCACTCGGCAATAGGTATTGGTCGTGGTTTGGCTCAGCATGCTGCTGTTGAATTGCCTCTTACTTTAGGTATCTTATCCTTAGCTATTCAATACCAAACTTTATCATTAGTTGAAATTGTAGAAGCACAGCAAGTTTTAGGCTGGACTTTGTTTACCAACCCTGTAGCTTCAGCAGCTATTATGCTTGCAGCTCTAGGTGCTTTTGGCCATTCTCCTTTTAACTTGGTGAAAGCTCCAAACGAGATTCCAATTGGACCTCCTACAGAGTATCATGGTAGCTACCTAGGAATATTGATGAGTAGTGGTGCTATTATCCATGTTATGGAAGCAGCATTATTTATGAATCTTATTTTTGGAGGTGCTACTAGTTGGGTCGAATTTATTATTAAAACATTCTTAATATATTTTTATTCTGTATTTGTGGGAGTAGTATTCCCTAGATTTAGAATTGAGCAATCTGTAGTTTGGTTTTTCAAGCTACCATTAGTATTAGGTATCATTGCTATATTATTATATAGTTTTTAATTTAGAGTATTATGTCAGAATTAGATATGAATGATAAGATGAACGAACTTCTTAAAAAGGCAGAAGCTAATGCTTCTACTAAAGAAGAAAAGTCGTTTGTTCGTCCTGAAGATGAAGAGAGAGAAGTTATTGCTCCTGATGGTTCTATTATTAAAGTAAATCCTATTTACGATTACTTTAGTGGAGAAAAACCTACTGTAGAAGAGCCAAGTAAAGGTGTTGTTGAAAAATTCCTGAACTGGGCTCGTGCCGAAAGTATTTGGGTATTAGGTTTTGGAACTGGCTGTGGTAGTATTGAGATACCGCCATTAATGACTCCACGATTTGATGCTTTCCGTTTTGGTATTCAAATGCGTCCTACGCCACGTCAGTCAAATGCATTTATTATTTCGGGTTACCTTTCGGTAAAAACTCTTAAAAGAGTTATCCGTAGTTATGAGCAAATGCCTTCTCCAAAATATATTATTGCTCTTGGTAGTTGTACTATCAATGGTGGTATGTATTACGATAGTTATAGTACTATCAATCGTTTGGATAAGTACTTGCCAGTAGATGTTTATATTGCTGGTTGTATGCCTCGCCCTGAAGCTCTTTTAGCAGGTTTTATGAAGCTTAAAGAGATTATTAAATCAGGAAAAGGTGAAGGTGCTAATATTTATGCAGAAAATTTTGATGAGTATAAAGCAAATCAAAAGAAGGTAATTAAGGATTGGAATATGCCGGATTATAACTGGTAATTCATAAACTTATAATATTTCAATAATGAAGAGTTTAATAGAAAGAGTAGGTACAAAATATAATTTGAAAGAGGTTGTTCAACAACGTGATAATCTTGTTTTTGCCTATGTAGATAAAGAGTTAGCCATTGATATGGTTACATATATGCGCGATTACGAAGGTTATGCGCACTTTACTTTAATGAGTTGTGTGGATTGGATAGAAGATGGATATTTTCAACTTCTTTACCTTCTTAATAATCCTGAAACTAAAACTGAGTTTGGTATTAAGGTAGCAATTGATAGAGAAAATGCTGTAATGCAATCTGCCCATCATTTATGGGAACAGATTTGGACATACCAACGCGAGTTGAAAGAGGCTTTTGGAATCGATTTTCCTGGTAGCCCTCGAGTAGATGAGGATTTTGTTGTTGAAGGTTGGGATGATATGCCTCATATGCGTCGCGATTTTGATACTAATAAATATGCTGAAGAAACATATTTTATGCGTGAAGGTCGTAAAACTCATGATCCGGCAACATATATGCGCGAGAAATTATATCCTAATCAACCAGTAACCGCTAAAAAAAATAAAGATGAGCAATAAGTTTTTTCAACCAGATAGAAGTAAATATCCTTCTACGAAAGGTGACGGCACTTTAGATGTTGATTTGTCATCTCATAAATATACAAAGATTTGGTTAGGACCTAACCACCCTGGTGTTACTGGTAATATGGCAGTTGAAATGACACTTGGTGGCGACGAAATAGTTGAAGCTAAAACACATGTTGGTTATCTACACCGTGGATTTGAGAAATTAATAGAACGTCGTTTATTCGTTCAGGGTTTCCCAACATCCATTAGAATGTGTGTGGCTGAGCCAGATACTAATGAGTATCTTATTGCTCGTTCTACTGAGGAGCTTTCGGGCCTAACAGGACAGGTTCCTGAAATGGCTGAATGGCTAAGAACTTTAGCGCTAGAGATGGCTCGTTTGCAAGGTTTACTTCGTGGAGTTCCTGGTCAAGCGGGTACTTATTCTTTGGGAATAGGTGTTCAGTGGGGAGTTTATCTTCGCGATTTAATTCTTGATCGTTTTGAGGAACTTACTGGAGCACGTGTATATCATATGTATATTATCCCTGGAGGAGTTCGTGGTTTATTGCCTAGTGGTTTCAAAAAACGTATGGAAGATAACCTTACCGATATTGATGATTTTATAGTACGTATTAGAAAATTGATATTTCATAATTCAGTTTTTAAGGCTCGTGCTGTAGGTAGTGCTGTTATTCCTAAAGAGTGGATTAATAAATTTGGAATTGTTGGAACTAATGCTCGTGCTTCTGGAGTGAAACGTGATGTTAGAAAAGATAATCCATACTTAAAATATAGTGAGTTGGATTTTGATCCACCAACAGCTACTGATGGCGATATTTATTCTCGTACATGGGTTCGTTGGCAAGAGCTAGTTCAAACGGTTGATCTTATTCGTCAGATTATGGCTAAAATGCCAGAAAAAGGTGATATTAAAGGTGATATGCCCAATGTGCTACACTGGAAGATCCCTAAAGGTGAAACTTATGTGAAACTTGAAAGTGGTAGAGGTGAATACGGGATGTATTATGTTACCGATGGGTCATCAAAGCCTCGAAGAGTTAATCTAAGAGGGCCTAGTTATACTCACGCAATTGCAGTTTTGGAGAAAATGCTTATAAATACTAATATTGCTGATGTTCATGCAACAATGGTATCATTACAAACTTGTCCACCAGAAATTGAAAGATAAAAATGTTTATTTGTTTAATTGTTGATAGCCTGTCTATTGGCAGTCTGTTTAATAGAATAATTAAACAAAATGAGACCAAAGCTTGAGGAATTAGCGAATAATCTAAATAGTTTTCGAAAATTCCAATTAATGAAGGACTCCGAATAAACAATTAAGCAAATAAACGAATAAACATAATATTATGAATATTAAAGATATATTAACCCCTTTTACTACCTGGAGCAAGGTAGTTCAAGATCCAGTTACAATTAAAGACCCACTAAATAGGGAGGCCGCTCCTCGTTATAGAGGGTTTCATAAAAATGATATTGATATGTGTATTGGTTGTGGTACTTGCGAAGCTATTTGTGAGAATCAAGCAATTGATATGGTTCCTGTAGAAGGAGTTGAAACTAAAAGTGGAGATAGTGGATTGCGCCCACGTATTGATTATGGTCGCTGCTGTTGGTGTGCTCTTTGTGTAGATATTTGCACTACAAATTCGCTAAATCTTACAAATGAATACACATGGGTAGATGCTGATCCTGAAGTATTTATATTCACTCCTGGTGTAGATAAAAAATCATGGGATGATAAGGAAGATGGTTGGCAAAAACCAGTTCCTAATTATCATTTTTATGGACAGAATAGAGTCCACATGAGCGAACTGCATGCTGACGAACGTAAGGATTCATTTATTGAGTTTGTAAAAGGTTATTCTAAAGATCAAGCTGAAGCTGAAGCTGACCGTTGTGTTTCTTGTGGTATATGTACTGCTACTTGCCCTGCTCATATGGGTATTCCTGAGTATATTGCTGCAGTTCGTAACGATGATATGGAAGAAGGTATGCGTATTCTTTACGAAACAAACCCTCTACCAGAAATTTGTGGTCGTATATGTACTCATAAGTGTGAGGATGTTTGTTCTGTAGGTGTTAATGGCGACCCACTTTCAATCCGTTGGTTAAAGCGTTATATTGCTGACCAAATTCCTGCTGACGTTGATAAGTATAATGAGATTTTATACTCTAAAGATATTAAGAAGAATGATAAGAAAATTGCAATTATAGGTTCGGGACCTGCTGGTCTTTCTGCAGCTTATTATTTGGGTTTACTAGGATATTCAGTAACAATTTTTGAAAAACTTCCAGAAGCTGGTGGTATGATGCGTTACGGTATTCCTTCGTATCGTCTTCCTTACGACCAAATTAATAAGGATGTGGA
This sequence comes from Bacteroidota bacterium, assembly GCA_003648395.1. Next base: position 5,190 of record QMPB01000090.1, on the reverse strand, counting down.
TTATATCCTTTCAATAGGAGTAGATATTAAATATAATGTAAATATAGGAACAGATATAACATTACAACAATTAAATGATGACTATGATGCTGTATATGCAGGTACTGGTCTTCATTTAGGTAGAAGTACCAGAATCCCAGGTTCTGATCATAAAAATGTATATCAATCTGTAGATTTACTTCGTGATATCGTTACAGGAGTTCCTGTGCCAGTGGAGAAAAAGATTGTAGTAATTGGTGGTGGAAATGTTGCAATGGATATTACTCGTTCAATGGCTCGCTTGCAGATGGAGAAATATGGTGAGGTTAACGTAATCGCTACCGCACTTGAGGACGAAGAGCATATGCCAGCTGATAGAGAAGAGATTGTTGAAGCTCGTGAGGAAGGTTGTGATGTTATTCCTGCTTATGGCCCACAAGAGGTTATAATAAAGGATGATAAAGTTGTTGGTTTAAAAGTATGGAAATGTTTATCAATATTTGATGAAACAGGATTTAATCCTAAGTTTGATGAAAGTGATGAACGTATCTTTGAAGGCGATATGGTTATAGAATCTATCGGTCAAGGAATGGACTTATCATACTTAAGCGATGATATTAAAGCTAAAATGGAATTTGGTCCTCGTGGTAGAATCCTAGTTAATGAAGATTGGCAAGCTAAAGGTTTACCATGGTTATTTATTGGTGGTGATATTATCGAAGGTCCTGATGTAATTCATGGTATTGCCAACGGACACCGTGGTGCAATGAGTATTGATGAATTCTTGAATCAAGGTAGATAATAAGATTTAAGTAAATTTATATATTTAGCACGTAAAGTACTGTACTTTACGTGCTATTTTTTTGTAATTTTGTTTTATTAATATATAATTAAAAATAGAAAATAATGGCAAATTTAACAACAAAATATTTAGGTTTAGATCTAAAAAATCCAATTATTGTAGGTGCTTCTGAAATTACAAATTCAGTGGAAAGTATTAAAAAGTATAAAAATGCTGGAGCAATAGTATTGAAATCACTATTCGAGGAGCAAATTCTTATGGATATTAACTCAGAAAGAGTTAATAACATTGCTGGCACATACGATCATATTGAGAATTATATTGGCTATTATCTTAAAAAACATACTGTAACTAATTATTTGAATTTGATAAAGGAATCAAAACAAGCTGTTGATATTCCAATTATTGCTAGTATCAACTGTTTTGATGATAATGAATGGATTGATTTTGCTACTAAAATTCAAGCAGCTGGTGCAGATGCTCTTGAGGTTAATTTATTTATTATGCCTGCAAATGTTGAAACAACTGGGCGAGATTTAGAACAAAGATATATCAATATTATAGAGAAACTACTTAAAGTTGTTGATATTCCTGTGTCAATAAAATTGAGTAACTACTTCTCAGGTTTGGCTAATTTCCTAGTAAAATTGTCTAAGCTTGATATTAAAGGATTAGTATTATTTAATAAGTTTTATTCACCAAAAATTGATATTGATAATGAAAAGATAGTTTCTGGTATAAATAAAACCACTTCTAACGATAATGCAAATGTGCTACGTTGGTTAGGAATACTATCAGATAAAGTAGAATGTGATTTGTCTGCTTCTACGGGAATACATACAGCAGAGGATGTTATTGGGAATTTATTGGTAGGAGCTACTACCACACAAATGGTTTCTGCATTTATGATAAATGGAGAAAAACACCTTGATAAAACACTTTCTGAGTTAGAGAGCTGGATGGTAAGTAAAAACTATACTACTATTGATGAGTTTAGAGGCAAGCTAAACCAAAAGAATATTAAAAATCCTATGATGTTAGAACGCTCTCAATTTATGAGATATTTTACTGATTAATTATACAATGAGTAGTATAGATATTTTAAGTACTTTATTTTAGTAAAAGTATAAGTTTGCCATGGTAAACATGTTAACTCATTAGCGCACAATACATATTTATTCTACTTTCGCCAAATGATAAAAAACATTATCCTTAATAGAAATATGCTGTTGGTGATGGCAATAGTGCTAGGCTTATTCTTGCCGCAATTTGCACAGTTTATTGCACCATACACTTTTTGGTTTTTGGCTTTGGTAATGCTATTCTCACTAACGGGACTTTCTGCAAAATCATTATTTCCTCTAAAGAGTGTCATAAAACCAATGCTTGCAGGAGTATTTCTTAATCATATACTTTTTGGAGCAATAGTTTTAGGAGTGGCAGCTTTGTTTTTTGATAGCAGCTCCTCATTATTCATTGGTTTTGTAATTATTGCCGCTACGCCTCCTGGTGTGGCAATTATTCCCTTTACTGTGAAGCTTGATGGTAATCTTAATAACTCTATCATAGGAACTTTCGCCGCTTTTATGGCTTCAATATTTCTTGCACCTATTATTATCGAAATTTTTGCAGGTGGAGCAGGAGTAGATTCCCTAGAACTTTTGAAAGTAATGCTGTTGTTAATAGTTATACCATTTATATTATCTCGTTTTTTGCGTAATAAGAAGCTCCTGCCAACGGTTGAAAAAAGCCGTGGTAATATTATAGATATTGGCTTTAGCTTAATTATTTATTCTTCAATAGGTGTAAATAATGAAGTGTTTTTCTCAAATTTTGATATACTACTGCAAATTACTCTAATACTTATTATTGCTATGTTTATAGTATCGGGAGTATTAGGCTTTTTGCTTAAGAATAAGCAAGATTCAAAATCAATTATCTCAACAAGATTGTTATACTCAATAAAGAGCTCTGGTTTTGCCGTTGTTACTGCAATGGAACTCTTTGGAAGTGATGCAGCAATTCCTGCTACGGTTATGAGTATTCTAGTTTTAGTGTATTTCTTTAGCTTGCTATTAGAACAAAAGCTATTTAAGAAATAAAATCAGATAATTATTATAACCAAATTTGAGAATAAGACTTTATTCAAAGAAAATGTTCTTATTCTAAAACAACTTCTGAATATCTTTCTTTAGCATAGAAATAGCTCTTTCTGTATTCTTATTATTTTCAATACTTAACTCAAATACCCGTCTGCTTAATTCAATGCTATTGTCTGTTGGTTTAAGTCCGCTTGATGCAGTATTTACAAGCTTTACTACTTCTTCTTTAGCAGTACGCAGCATCCCCCAAGTTTCTTTACTAATATATAGCTGCTGAGCCATATTATGCTCATATTCGCTACGGATAGCACTATGAAGTGCAGTTTGAAGTTGCATCACCGTTTGACCAGGCTTCTGAACCCTAAAAATCAAGCTTTGAGGTGATATCCTTTCTAAAAACAAAACCATTCGTTCAGATGCTTGAAGTCTTATCGGAGTAATATCCCTCTTTTCTTCATGCTTTATTTGTAGGCGTAATTCCTCAATCTGGGTTTGTAGTGCCTTTTTCTGAATTTCCTCTTGAGAATTTAAGAAAATCTTCAATAAAAAATATGCTGTAATAAATACTACTCCTGAAGGAAGTATGTATTTTAATATCTCTAATGTTTCTAACATTGTTTTGAATGTTTAATTACTTATTCGTTTAATTGCGTATTCGTCTGACTGATCCCGATAGCTATCGGGGCTGCCAACTGAAGACCAAACCCTAGTCAACAATCCTTAAAATAAAGTACTTTTTCTTTCCTTTTTGCACCAAAATGTATTTACCATTAAGCAATTCGGCATCAGCAAAATTAAAATCAGCTTTAATTTTATTTCTATTTACCGAAACAGCATTGTCTTTAATCATTCTTCGAGCTTCACCATTAGAAGCAAAAATTCCTGTTTTTGCAGCAAGTAGATCCAAAGGTGGTAAGTTTAGGTCTTCTTTTGTAATTTCACTTTGTGGCACTCCATCAAATACTGATAAGAAAGTTGACTCATCAAGTTTCTGAAGTGTTTCAGTTGTTCCTTTACCAAATAGAATTTGTGATGCATCTATTGCAGCATGGAAAGCTTCTTCAGAGTGAACCATCTTTGTTATTTTCTCAGCAAGAGTTTTTTGCAGCACTCTTAAATGTGGTGCTTCTTTATGCTCATTTACTTTTGCTTCAATCTCTTCCTTCGAAAGTAGAGTGAATATCTTTATGTATTTTTCAGCATCCTCATCGCTGGTATTCATCCAAAATTGGTAAAATGCATAAGGCGATGTTCGTTCTGGATCTAGCCATACATTTCCACTTTCAGTTTTTCCAAATTTGCCACCATCAGCCTTAGTAATAAGTGGACAAGTAAGAGCAAAAGCTTCGCCTTTAGATTTACGACGGATAAGCTCAGTGCCTGTAGTTATATTTCCCCACTGATCACTACCGCCCATCTGAATTTTGCAGTTGTAATTCTCATTTAGAAATAAGAAATCATAACCTTGTACTAATTGATATGAGAATTCTGTATAAGACATTCCCACTTTACTGTCTTGGCCAATTCTCTTTTTTACAGATTCTTTCGACATCATATAATTTACTGTAATATGCTTGCCAATATCGCGAATGAAATCTAAAAAAGAGAAGTTTTTCATCCAGTCATAATTATTTACTAGCAGCGCAGCGTTTTCTTCGCCATTATCAAAATCCAAAAATTTTGATAATTGAGCTTTAAGAGCATTTTGATTATGACGTAGCTCTGCCTCAGTAAGAAGATTCCTTTCTGCAGATTTTCCCGATGGATCACCAATCATACCCGTTGCTCCACCAATAAGTGCTAATGGTCTATGTCCAGAAAGTTGAAAGTGCTTAAGCATCATAACTCCCACAAGATGACCAATATGTAATGAGTCAGCAGTTGGATCAATACCTACATAGGCAGAACATAATTCTTTCTTTAATACATCCTCCGTTCCTGGCATTATATCGTGAATCATTCCACGCCATTGCAATTCTTCTACAAAATTCGTTGTCATATTATATTTTATTCTGTTATTAACAATTGATTACAAAAGTAATTGAAATATAGCTTTGATTTTAGCTTATTTTAAGTTAGAAAGTATACAAAAACTATACGAAATTTCTCTCTCGACTATTATACAATGAATTAATTATATAATGAACTAATGATACAATGAATTAATGATATAATTATACAATGAACTAATGATGTAATTATACAATGAACTAATTATGTAATTATACAATGGATTAATTATACATTGAATTAATGTTGAAATTATGTATTTAACTCATTACACCATTAATTTAGCCATTGTACCAT
>QMPB01000089.1 GCA_003648395.1 Bacteroidota bacterium | reverse complement strand
TCTATTGGTGATGCTGATGAATTTTTCTCAATTCAAAGTATTGCAAAGGTATTTACCCTAACCCTTGCCAAACAAAAATTTGATGAAAATGTATGGAATCGTGTAGGTAAAGAGCCTTCTGGAACACCATTTAATTCGTTGGTACAATTGGAAAGTAATAATGGTTTTCCTAGGAATCCTTTTATGAATGCTGGTGCTTTAGTCATAACAGATATGATAAATAAGAATGCTGGTAAAACCAAAATGGAATTAATAGAATTTGTTAGAGAACTTTCAGGAAATAAGCAGGTTTCGTACGATTTTGAAGTAGCCGATTCAGAAGAAAAAACAGGCTATCGCAATCGTGCTTTAGCTAATTTTTTAAAAAGCTATAATAATCTTGAAAATGAACCAGATGATGTTCTTGATGTTTACTATCATCAATCTGCCATTCGTATGAGTTGCATTGACTTAAGTAAGGCTTTTATATATTTAGCAAATGGAGGATACTCTACTATTGCTAAAAAACAAATACTTAATTCGCGCCAGACAAAAAGAGTAAATTCAGTTATGCTAATTGGAGGGTTATATGATGCTGCAGGTGATTTTGCGTATAAAGTTGGACTTCCTGGCAAAAGTGGTGTTGGCGGTGGAATAATTGCTGTTATTCCAGGTAAACTTATCATTACTGTTTGGTCTCCTGAGCTAAATAAGACAGGAAATTCTACCAAAGGACTTAAAGCCTTAGAGCTATTCACAACATATTTGGGCATTTCTGTTTTTTAAGAGCAGCTTTTGTTTTATGGTTGACCAGCCCAAGGAGGTACTACATTTACATCTATGCCAAAAACATTCATTCCCCAATAATAAGTTACAAGGGCTACTACAACAATTCCAATTAGATTAAGCACAAAGCCAGTCTTAGCCATCATAAGTATAGTTACTCTTTTAGTTCCAAATATTATTGCGTTAGGTGGTGTTGCAACAGGTAGCATAAAAGCAAATGAACCAGATACAGTTGCAGGAATCATAAGCAATAAGGGATTTATATTTAAACTAATCGCTATTCCTGCTAATATTGGTAATAAAGTTTCTACGGTAGCAGTATTTGAAGTTATTTCAGTTAAGAAAGTTACTAATAAGCTGATAATAATAATGAGTAAGAAAGGCGAAATATTACCTAAAAACATTAATTCGTTACCGAACCAAGTTGATAAGCCCGAGGCTTTAAACCCATTTGCAAGAGCAAAACCACCACCGAAAAGAAGAATTATTTCCCAAGGTAATTTCTCAGCAGTTTTCCAGTCCATAATAAAGCCTCCTTTATTCTGTTTTGATGGAATAATAAATAGTATAATAGCCATAATAATAGCAACAGTACCATCATTAAAAAACGTGGGATTACTAAATAAATTTGCCCACCCTTTAATAACTAGACTACCAAAAGTCAGATTAGCTCGTGTAATCCATAGAATAGCAAGTAAGGAGAATATGGTTAGAACCATTTTTTCTTCATAAGACATTTTTCCAAGAGATCTTAAATCATCTTTTAGCTCATTACTGCCGACATTTTTCCATGAACCAGCCTTCTTTACAAATACAAAGTATAAATATAACCAAGTAATAGCAAACATTATGATAGATATTGGTAAGGCAAATAGCATCCATTTTGAGAAGGAAATTTCTGGTGCATTAGGAAAGTATATTTCAAAAATTCTTGCAAATGATAAATTAGGAGGAGTTCCAACTAGGGTAGCTATTCCACCGATAGAAGCACTATAAGCAATTGCAAGAAGTAGTCCAACTGAAAACAACTGAACCGCTTTCTTTCCATTAATCAATTCAAGCTTATGGATAATAGAAATAATAATTGGAACCATTAGCATTGCTGTGGCCGTATTAGAAATCCACATAGAGAGAAAAGCGGTTGTAAACATAAAGCCAAATAGTAATCTACCTGGGCTATTGCCAATAAAGTTTAATATTACTAGAGCTATTCGTTTATGTAAATCCCATTTCTGTATTGCTAATGCTACAATAAAGCCTCCTATGAAGAGAAATATAATATGATTAAAATAACTTGCCGATACCGCTTTACCATTCATCACTCCAAATAATGGAAATAGTACTACTGGAAGTAATGAAGTGATTCCAATTGGAACAACCTCTGTAACCCACCAAACAGCAACCCAAATAGCAATTGCTAAAGTAGCTGTAACCGCTGGGTTCTTAGGGTCAAGTTCTACAAAGAATATTAGATATAGAGCAAAGAGAGGTGCCGCCGCAGTGAGGAGATATTTTGTTAGCGAAATACTTTTCTTTTGTGGCGTTTTCATTATCAATCATTTGAGATGATAAAGATAGAAAAAAAAGACGTAAAATTAAAAAAAAGACAAAAAAAAAGCCTGCATTTTGCAGGCTTTTAGAAAATTTTACGCTAGATTATAATGCTTTAACATTTACTGCGTTTAAACCTTTTCTTCCTTCTTTTAACTCAAACTCAACTTTGTCGCCTTCGTTAATTTCGTCGATTAGACCTGATACGTGTACAAAGTACTCGTTTTCTGTTCCTTCTTCACGGATAAATCCAAAACCTTTAGTTTCATTGAAGAATTTTACTGTTCCTGTATTCATTGTAATAATTATAATTTATAAAACGCAAAGATAGTATTTTGAGTATACGATTGAAAGAAAAATAAAAATATTTAAACAATTTATATTTAAATGATTGAATAACAGATGATAAGACGGTGTAAAAAAGGCATATTTTAAAGAATATATGCTATAATATGCTAATATTTCATTAATATTTCAGCATATTTTAATCAAAAAGAGAGCATTATTGTGTTTTTCTTTCTATTTAATGGCAATTACATTCAATCCTGTTCCTGTTTTATGCTTTCCAATTAAGTCAAAATAGTTAAGAATTAATGAAATTGGAAATGTAATAATATAATAGAAAGGTAAGATAATGAAGAAAATCTTACTTGCATTAAGCATAAGAATGGGATACTTCATTGACAGTTTCCACGAAATCTTACCAGGTGTACCATATGTATATGAAGCCGTTGTTTTTGAGAAACCTGCAGATTTTAGTTTTTCTTGAATTTCATCAATATTATAACCATCGCGTACATGCTCATCAATAAATGAATCTTCACCATCAGCATGATCGTGATGCTCATGGTCGTGGTCGTGAACATCAGAACCTCCTTGATCGCTTGGGGTAGAGATTAAAAGAGTTGCTCCTTTCTTCATCGATTTATGAAAGTTTTTGAATACTTCTACATCCTCCAATATATGCTCCATTACATCTACTGAAAGTACAAAATCATATTTTTCTGGTTCAGAGAATTTTACTAAATCAGCAAATTCAAAGTGAGCGTTATTACGATTTATTGATTTAAAGAATTGGTTACAATCTTCTATTTGCTCAGTTTTAACATCTACACCCTTAATTTTCCAATTGGAATTCATTCCAGACATAAAAAAAGAATATTGTCCAAATCCAGAACCTGCATCAAGTATATTTACTTCTGAATTTTTGTTTTTATTAGCCCAATTTTTGAATTCTTTTTTTACATGCCAAGTTCGTAATAAGAGTAAATCAAGAAGAGTGTAAAATACTTTGCGTAAAAATGGACTTTTATTGAAAACGTTTCCTAGGCTTCGTTTAATTGGATCGTATTGCATATTATTATTTGTCTGATGTTGAATAGAAAAAACGCAAAAGTAATAAATTTTGCACTTGTAAAATCTGCTTATTTGACCTTTGCTAAATTTGTATTATTACACTGCTAAATATAGGTTCTAATCCTGTTTCAATAGATTATCAATATTCTCTATATAATCTAGAGAATCGTCAATCTCGAAAAGTAATTCGGGAACTACACGAAGCTGATGCCTAATTTTTTTTCCAAGTAGATTTCTAAAAGCCGAAGTCTTTCTTTGAATTTGTTTAAGGAGAATTTCTTTGTCGTTTACTGCAAATAAACTTAAATATACATGAGCAACAGATAAATCTCTACTGATATTTACCTTAGTAACAGTAATCATAGCTCCTGTTCCAAGTATATCTCTACTTTCTAATTGAAATATTACTCCTAAATCCTTTTGAAGTAATTTATTTATTTTTTGTTGTCTAGCTGATTCCATTATTTAATATTTATTAATTATCTTCTTCTTCCTCCTGGTCTTGCCTGTGGTCTAGCCTGAGGTCTGGCTTGTGGTTTCTGCTGAGGTCTGGCTTGTGGTTTAGTAGTTGGTTTTTTAGGTTGAACTTGAGGCTTAACACTAGGCTTCTGCGAAGGTTTTGGTTGAACTTGTGGTTTAACACTAGGTTTTTGCGAAGGTTTAGATTGTGCCTGTGGTTTTGTGTTTGGCTTTTGTGATGGCTTTTTGGGTTGTACTTGTGCTTTATTATTTGCACGTGTTTGTGGTTTAGCCTGAGACCTTGTATTTCCAGTACTTCTAGGTTGCTTTATGTGATTCGGTGCTGATTTTCTATAGTGGTTATTATAAGAATTTCTATTATTTGGATATCTAGCATGTGGTGCATGATGATAATGATGGTGATGGTGCACATGATGATGGTAATACATATTACGGTGATAATAGTGTGGAGGATATCTGTGCCAAGGGCTATAGTATGGAGGATAATATCCCCAATAATAGGGTGAATAATAAGGAGAATATCCTACATGAAATACAACTGTAACAGCAGGATAAGATTCTACCTTTTCTTGCTCTTCTGGCTCAATATAATATGATGTTCCATAGATTTCTTCGTCACCAATGATTTGCATATTTATTTTAGCACCTTCTTTCACTAAATCAATGCTTGCAACATCTTGAAAAACATCTTTATCAATTACTGCTTGAATAACAATAATATGTGATTCTCCATCTTGATGGTCAACTACTCTAAGATAATCTACTTCACCATCTCCATTTAAATCAAGATTATTTATTTTTTCATCAGCATCATTAAGTCTTTTCTCAAAATCAGCCAAATCTTCAGATGTTCTAAAAAGTTCAGCTACAGCTTCAAGACTCAAATCACTTCCCAAAGAAGTAGTGTCAATAGAGTTTATATAGTTTTGATAAGCAGTATCAGTACTTAGGCTATCATTAGTCTGAGACTGACCATTTGCATGTGCAGAAATAAATAAAATAACGACAAATGCTATAAAATTACGTAAGGTTTTCATAGTGTTGATTTTATGTAAAAGAAGTTACTTATCAAAAATTGAACCAAAAGAATAAAGCAATCTTGATTTATAAGTAATCATCAAAATATTTAGCAATTTTAGTTTCTAAGTGTAACCTGTCATAACCTCTTACATTATGTTCATGATCAGGATATATAAAATAGTCTAATTGTTTTTGATTTTTAACACACTCTTTAACAAATAATTGACTATGTTGCCAAACAACAACAGGGTCAACAGTTCCGTGAATTAATAATAATTTTCCTTTAAGATTCTTTGCTTTATTAATATTTGAGGAGTTTTTATAACCTTCAGGATTTTCTTGTGGAGTATCCATATAGCGTTCTCCATACATTATTTCATAATATTTCCAATCCATAACTGGTCCACCAGCAACACCTACTTTAAACACATCGGCATGATTAAGTATTAATGCAGTAGTCATGAAACCACCAAAACTCCACCCATGTACACCAATTCTTGTAGTGTCAACATAGTTGAGGGTTTTTAAGAATTTTATTCCTTGCATTTGATCCTGCATTTCAAGAACTCCCAATTGACGATGAATTCCACTTTCAAATGCAAAGCCACGATTTCCAGAACCTCTATTGTCCACAGTAAACACTACATAACCTTTAGCAGCTAATGCTTGAAGAAAATATCCACCACCACCTAAGAGAGTATTATTAATAAGCTGTGCATGAGGACCGCCATATACATAAACAATGACAGGATATTTTTTACTTGCATCAAAATTTGTTGGTTTAATGAGCCTATAATATAGATCTGTTCCATCTGTAGATTTAAGAGTACTAATGGTCATCTCCCCTAGCTCAAAATCTTTAAATATATCTTTGTTTTTCTTAACAACTTTTATATTCTTAGCTTTTACAGTTGAAACTAGCTGATATTGTCTTGTAATATTTGTATAATTGGAATAAATATCTATTGCATAAGATTTGTCAGGGCTTAACTTTATTCTATGCGTTCCACTCTCTTGAGTTACTTTCTTTATTTTAAGTGATTTCATATTTAAAACATACAGATGACGCTCAATTGGACTATCTTTTGTTGCCATGAAATACATTTTAGTATTCTTCTTATCAAAACCTATGAACTTCGTAATAACCCATTCTCCTTTAGTAAGTTGCTTTAGTATTTTACCATCAGTATTACACAAATATGCATGATAGTAACCATCACGTTCACTCATAAAAACAAACTGTTTGCTATTGTTGTTTAGAAAATGAATAGGCTCTTCTGGTTCAACCCATTTTTCATTTTCCTCCTCAAATAGTGTTTTAACTAGCTTACCACTAATAGCATCATACTGGTTTAGCCACATATGATTTTGATCGCGATTTAATACTTGAATGAAAATATATTTTTCGTCGGGACTCCAACTTACATTTGTTAAATAGTATTCCTTAAGTTCTTTGGTCTCCAAGAAAGTAGTTTTCTTATTACTTAAATTATATACTCCAACACTTATGTCTTCAGTGGTCATACCCGCCATTGGGTATTTTATCATTTTAACGGTTGCTTCTCTAGTGTCAATATCAACTATTGGATATTCTCCCACCTTAGTTTCATCCTTTCTGTAGAATGCAAGAAAGTTTCCTTTGGGCGACCAAAAAATCCCATCTTCAATCCCAAATTCACTTCTTGAAACTGTTTGTCCATTTACAATACCTTTATCCTTATCATTAGTAATTGTAATAATTAGTTTACCATCTGCTACAAATAGGTTATTATCTTCAGTATAGGCAGCCTGCCTTAAATTTGCTGGATTTAGTTTTAGATATTCAGCATCTTTTGGGTAATAACAAAGTGCTGTTGTTTTTCCACTGCTAGTATTGTATTCATATAAAGAGTCAAACTTAGCAAAACTTAGGGTATTACTTGATCGCCAAGCAAAATTTGGAAACCGCTTTAGTCCTTTCAAACCTGCTTTTGCAATATCAATATTAAATTTAGCAAGGTCAAAAAGGGGCTTATCAGCCATCTTGGAATTTATACTTCCCTTCATGAGTACTGTATCTTCAATAAATGTATAGGCATTTTCATCAGTCATCCATTGAAGATTAACCATACGAATAGGGTAGACAGATTTGTCGGTATAAACAGAGTTAAGCTTGATTTGCTTCTTTTGAGCTATTGTAGATACTCCAAGAAACAGAAATATTGACATAAAGATTAGATTCTTCATTTTATGTGAGTTATGGGTATTTATATATTATGAATTCGTTCTGAAATTTCAATAATTAATTCTGGGTTATCTTCTGCAGCATTACCTACAACAATAATATCAGCTCCAGCTTTTGCTATATTTACAGCTGTTTCTGCTGTTCTAATACCACCACCAATTATCAATGGTATATCAATATTTGATTTCACTTGCTGAATCATGTTTTCGCTAATGGTTTTGTCTGCACCACTACCAGCATCCATATATATTGCTTTTAAGCCAAGAAGTTCACCTGCTACAGCAGTAGCAACAGCAATATCTGGTTTTTCATGTGGAATAGGTAGAGTATTACTCATATATTGAGCACTTGTTATCTTCCCACTTTCTATGAGCATATATCCAGTAGGAATAGTTTCTATACCTTTTCTTTTAAGTGTAGTAGCTACATGAATATGGTTACCAATAAGTAAATCAGGATTTCTACCACTAATTAAACTCAAAAAAAGAACAGCATCTGCATCATCGTGAAGGTGAGTAACATTACCAGGAAATATTATCACAGGAATATTTGTTAATTCCTTGATAATTTTCATACTTAAATCAATTCCATTATTAGAAATTAGACTGCCACCCATGAAAATATAATCTACTTTTGCTTTTTCGGCAGCTTGTATTTGTAATCTTAATTTTGATTCAACTAATTTATCAGGGTCGATAAGTTGGGCAATTTTTTTCTTTTGGAAATTTTTAAAACTAGATAAAAGAATCATAATTGGCTAGTTTTTGATAGTATTCTCATAGATTTATCAACACAATATACTAGTATATAGTCTTCACTATCAGAGAATTCGTAAGCGAGTTCATACTCTTTATTAATTTCACCAATTGAAATACGACCTTTTATAGTGCCTATCTTTTGAAGTTCAAAAGGAGATAAAATAATGTTGGAGTCAAATATTAGATTTGATTTTCCAAAAAGTTTATACAGAGCCTCTTTTGCACTCCAAAGTACAGTTAAATATCTATGTTGCTGCTCAGTAGGTAAAAAAGACTTTTCTTCTTGAGATAAAAATTTGTCTGCTAGAAGATTAATTCTGTTACCAAGTTTTTCTATGTCAATGCCAACATAATGCGTGCTACTAATAATTACTCCAGAATATAAACCACTATGAGTAACAGAAATAGAGTAGTTAATATTTTTAAATTGCAATTTACCATGCTCATCATAATAAAAGTCGCAATCACATTCATTACCCATCAGTTGTCTAATCATTAATCGATAACTGAGCCAATGAGCTTGTCTGGCTTTAATTTTAAACTTTTCAAATATAGCATGATCATCTTCAGAAAAATCAACCATTGTTAATAATTCATCAACGCTCTCGGTTATTTTCCATACTCCGAGGATTTCACGATTGTTTATATTTTTCTGATATATTATCGGCATAAGAGAAGCAAAGATACAATAAAATAGGAATATATATACATTGGTTTAGAGGGTATATCTGAACTTTATTTAGCCCTAGTTTTTAATTAAAAAGAGCAATTATTAATGAATATAACACATTAAATCTTAGGAAAATACAAAGGAAGATAAATAAAAGTCCAAGGAAAAATTTAAAATTCGAAAAACCTTTCAAATTATTTAATAATTATATAAACCAAAATGTCGCATTTACTAGTTGAACCTACCAATAGAAATTCATGGTATTAAATGCAACTTTTTAATTATCTATCCCTATCTTTGCCAGATGATATCTATAGACAATACCATAATTTCGGAGGATGTAATAAAAGTACAATTTGTATGCGATTTGAAAGCATGTAAAGGAGACTGTTGCGTACAGGGAGATGAGGGCGCGCCATTGGAAGAATATGAAATTTCAGAGCTAGAAGATGCTCTTGATGAGGTGATTCCATATATGCGACCTGAGGGAATAGAAGTGGTTGACCGTAATGGAGTTTTCGATTATGGTATGGAGGGCGATTACGTTACTGCTCTTGTCAATGATAATGAATGTGCATTCGTTTATTTTGAGAATGAAATAGCATATTGTGCCATTGAGAAAGCTTTTTTAGAAGGTAAAATTAAATATAGAAAGCCAATCTCTTGTCATTTATATCCAATAAGAATTACTGAGTATGCTGATTTTGATGCTGTAAACTACCATGAATGGCCAGTATGTAATTCTGCATTAAAATATGGTAAAAAATTAGGTGTGCCTGTTTATAAAATGCTGAAAGAACCATTAATTAGAAAATATGGTGAAGCATGGTATAAAACTCTTGAAGATGAAATTGCCTCAGGAATTTATGATGAAGTACTTAATAAGTAGGCGATAGGCAGTCTGTAGGAACAAGAAACAAATCAACAAATCAACAAATACTCGAATCAACAAATAACCAATTATCACATGAAAGCACTACTAATAACATTACTAATTGTATCAACAAATTATTTATTTGCACAAGATAAAACAGACTGGAAAGGCGGAGTACCAGAGGGTTGCACAAGTATTACTGTTGGAAAAGCAGCTTCGTATGATGGCTCAGTAATGACATCGCATACTGACGATAGTCACCGGACTCGTTCGTGGATGCAAATGGTTGCGGCTAAAGACTGGCCAGAAGGAAGCATGACTCCAATGTATAAAAGGGTGCAGGATAATACCAAGGCGATGCCTATTTATGCTCATAATAAAATTGGTGAAATACCACAAATAAAACATACTTATGCTTTTCTGAATACTGCCTATCCATCAATTAATGAACATCAACTTGCAATTGGTGAATCTACCTTTGGAGGAAGAGATACTCTACAGTCGGACAAAGGAATGATTGATTGTCAAAGACTTGTACAACTTATGTTGGAAAGAACGACTACTGCAAGAGAGGCAATAAAAATGGCTGATGATTTATTAATGAAATATGGTTGGAGTGATTATGGTGAGTTACTAACTATTGCAGACACCAAAGAAGTTTGGCATTTTGAGGTAGTAGGATCAGGAAAAGGAAATGTAGGAGCTGTTTGGGTGGCTCAAAGAGTACCTGATGATCATGTTGGTGTTAATGCAAATGCTAGTACAATAGGTAAGATAGACTTAAAGAATAAAGATTATTTCATGGCTTCAAAAAATATTTATTCTATAGCGGAGAAAATGGGATTTTGGAATAAGAAAAGTGGTATCGAGTTTAGTTTTAAATATGTGTATGCTCCTCATAGTAGAGAGTCTGTAGCTGCTCGTCGTAGAGAATGGAGAATATTAAGCCTTGTTGCGCCTTCACTAAATCTTAGCCCTACAGCTCAGGATTATCCATTTTCTGTAAAACCTGATGAGAAAATAACTGTTGCTAAAATGATTAGCCTTTTCAAGGATTATTATCAAGGAACACCTTATGATATGAGAAGAACAATTACTGCAACTAATAAAGAAGGTAAACAAGTTATTTCTCCTTTGGCAAACCCATTTATGCCTTATGAGCAATTGGAAGTAAATAAGGTTAATGGTGGATGGTTTCATCAAGATAAAAAAACTGGTCATATTCAATTTTTAGGGGAAAGAACAATTGCCCGTTGGTATACAATGTATGGAACTATAACACAATCAAGAGATTGGCTGCCAGATGCAATTGGTGGCAAACTTTGGTTAGCAGAGGATAATATTGCTTCCTCAATATATATTCCTGTGTATTGTTCTATTACAGCTCTTCCCAAATCGTATGCTACTCCTGGCAGAGAAAATGGTTATACTAGAGAGTCAGCTTGGTGGGCATTTAACAGATTAGGTACTCTAACAGCACAACGTTGGGGCGATATGCATAAAGATGTTGATGCCGTTTGGAATCCAATGCAACAACAAATGTTTAATGAAGTAAAAGCTACCGAAGCTAAAGCTTTAGAATTGCAAAAAGCT
>QMPB01000088.1 GCA_003648395.1 Bacteroidota bacterium | reverse complement strand
TTTCGTAAACAGAAAGGCTTGGTGTTCCTAAACAAATGGAAGGCACTTGCTCAATATCAGATTTTACCCCCATATTTCTTGCCAAGCTAATGACCTTTGCCGCTTTAACTTTATTAATTAAGAAAGCAGAAATATAATTAACGGAATTTGCCAAAGCCCATTTTAAAGTCACCATTTCTCCTTCTCTATCATCATCAGAATTTTTTGGTGTCCAATCTGGCTGCCCCTCTGGCATATCAAAAGTTACTGGTACATTTGGTACTTTATAGCAAGGAGTATATCCTTTTTCTTGCATAGCCGAAGCATAAACGAATGGTTTAAAAGTTGAACCAACTTGTCGTTTACCTTTTGTTACGTGGTCGTATTGAAAATGATGAAAATCAATGCCTCCAACATAAGCCCTTACAAAACCAGTACTCGGTTCAACGGACATCATACCTGTTTGTAAGAAATATTTATAATACAAAACACTATCAATAGGTTTCATAATGGTATCAATATCACCATGCCAAGAGAAAACGCTCATTTCTACAGGTTCATTAAATATTTCCATAATGGAATCTTTTGAAACTCCTGATTTGTTGAGTCTATAATATCTATTACTACGTTTTACGGCATTAAAAATAATTCTTTCTTTTTCTTTTTTGGTAATTCTAAAAAATGGCGCATTAGGATGTCTTTTCTTATTAGACCAATGTTTAAAGAATGCAGGTTGTAAATCATTACCAAGATGTTCTCTAACAGCTTCCTCTGCATAACGCTGCATTTTAGAATTAATGGTAGTGTAAATTCTTAAGCCGTCTCTATATAGGTTGTAAGGTTCACCATTAGCTTTATAATGATTTGCACACCATTTTTTCATTAGAGAACGTAGATATTCTCTAAAATAAGGAGCAGTACCATCTTTATGATCTACTTTATGGTAATTACTCAAATCTATTGGCAGAACTTTTAAAGAATCATATTCATGTTCTGAAATAAAATCATACCTCAATTGTTGATTCAAAACAACACTACGTCTGAGCATTGCTCTTTTTGGATTTCTTTTTGGATTATAGTATGATGGTGCTTTTAACAGTCCAACAAGCATACTTGCTTCCTGCCTGTTAAGGTCAATTGGCAATTTACCAAAGAATGTTTTTGAAGCTGTTTTTATTCCAAAAGTATTTGCACCAAAAGTAACGGTATTGAGATACATTGCCATTATCTCATTCTTAGTATAATTATATTCTAATTTGGTAGCAATAACCCATTCTTTTAGTTTTTGCACTACTACTCCTAGTTTAGACATTTTTCCTCTTGGGAAAAGGTTTTTTGCTAATTGTTGAGTAATGGTAGACCCACCACCAGCTCTATTGCCAGTAATAACGCCTTTAAACACACGCATTAAAGCACGTAAATCGACACCACTATGCTCATAAAATCTTGCATCTTCCGTAGCAACTAAGGCTTCAACTAAATTTGGAGAAAGCTCATCAAAATGAACATTTGATCTATTCTCAATAAAATATTTTCCAATTAGTACTTGATCGGCAGAGTAAATTTCTGAAGCAAGATTGCTTTTAGGATTTTCAAGCTCTTCGAAACTAGGCATAAAACCTAGCCATCCAATAGAAATTGCTGTAAATAATAGACTAACAAGTACTAAACCACCAAAGAAACCTAACCATAAAAGCCGAATAATTCTATTAACAGCTTTATTATTATCTTTAGACTGCTTTGTCTTTTTCTTCTTTGATTTTGTTTTACCCATTTTCTATTTACTTCTTTCTATTCTAATTCCAACTGATTTAATCCCAAATAATTTAGTATCTCTCATTGCTTGTTCAAAACTAATATGATATAATCCCTTCCTTGCAAAACGTCCATTTTTTCGAAATAGTACTTGAATATCTTTAATTTCCCCAAAACCACTTCCCAGCCAATTTCCTTTCATATCGGCAAGAAATATTTCAGCGGTATCAATTACAATATAGTTATTAGGAAACTCCGTTTTTATAAATAAATATAAATTAGAATAATCGTAATCAGCAGTATTTCTTACGTTTATATAAACATTATATTGATTAATTGTATCAGTAATATCAATATCAAATACAGCCTTATCACTACTCTTCCAAGGTTCTTTTACTTCTACATTATGATCGTACATTGTCTGTTTGCCACACGAACTCACAAATAATAGAGTTGATGTAAACATCAACAAAAAAAATAACTTATATGCCAGAGAGAAATTAGACATTATGATTTTGAATCTTGATTTGGTTTTGATTTATTATTTTGTTTGTTTCTAAACTTACGTTTAGGTCTATTTTGGTTGTCTCTATTATTTCCTTTTCCCTGTGCTTTTGGTTTATTAGGGAGTTGTTTAGATTTATTAGAATTAGGGTTTTGCTTTTCTGTTTGCCTGTTTTCGTTATTCTTTAACTTTGCAGATGGCTTCTGTTTTTGAGGTTGTTTATTGTTATCACGATTAGCCCCATTCTGTTTCTTTTTGGAATAAGCCCCATTGCGCTTAGAATTTTTATTATTCTTACGTTTAGATTTGTCTTTAGAATCAAAACGAGTTAAATCATCTTGACCAATTACATTGTCAAACTTAATATTTTCCTCAATAATTCCTTCAGTATATTCTTCTAATGAATCAGCCTTCTTGTTTTGAGCATTAAGCTCAATTATTTTTTTCACATTCTCAATGGTAAGAGAAATAAAATTAGAAGGATTATCTTCGTAAGTATACGACATTGTACCGCCTAAAATATCCATTTTTTGGAAATATGCAGCGCCAGCATTTGTTAATAGTTTAGGTTTATTATTTGGGAATTTTCTTAATTCTTCTTTATAATTGTCATTCTCAAAATTCAAACAGCATTTAAGCTTACCACATTGTCCGGCAAGTTTTTGTGGATTCATTGAAAGTTGTTGATTACGAGCAGTAACTGTTGAAACAGATTTAAAATCAGTTAGCCAACTACTACAACAAAGCTCCCGTCCGCAAGAACCAATTCCTCCAAGGCGGCTAGACTCTTGACGAACACCAATTTGTTTCATCTCAATTCTAACGCTATATTTCTCTGCAAGAATTTTTATTAATTCACGAAAATCAACTCTTCCTTCAGCAGTATAGTAGAATATAGCTTTGGTTTTATCTCCCTGATACTCAACGTCATTAATCTTCATTTCTAGCCCCAACTCCATTACTGCTTTTCGCGTTCCTATCATAGTAGGAATTTCCAAAGCACTTGCTTGAGTCCACTTTTCAATATCTGAAGTTCTTGCTTTACGATATATTTTTTTGAAATAGGGGTTACTTAGGTCAATATCTTTTTTCTTCATTTGAAGACGTACAATTTCACCACTAAGACTGACAATACCAATGTCATGGCCAGGGCTTGATTCTACTGCTACTATATCTCCAACGCGGAATATTTCATTATCAGGCACACGATAAAAGTCTTTTCTATTATTCTTAAAACGGACTTCTACAATATTAAAGAACCGTTTTTGGTCAACAAAATTAATATCGCTGAGCCAATCGTAAGAGTCTAGTTTACAGCAGCTATGCTGTGATATATCGTTGCTCTTCTGATAAGTAGTTGGTGCATGACAACAGCCTCTCGACTGAAATGCATCTTGATCAGAATACATATTTTAGATTTAAATTTATATATAGATCTCCACGAAATTAAAATCATTCTGTGGATACGTTATTAGTTTACAAAAGTAAGATAAAATAGTAATAACTTTTATTAATTTTATTAATGTAAACAACAGAAAGAAATCAAAGATAAATTATTCACCTTTTACATTATTCTTAGTATGGTAAATATCGATGGCAACAATGGCAGCAGCAAAACCCCAAAAAGGAATGGATGCTTTGTCGGTATCAAGAAAATTATTAAAGAAAGCATGTAAAATATAGGTTATTAATCCTAGAAATAATAGAAGGGCAAATTGTTTAGCTTTTTGATTGATTGAATTATTATAAGCTCTTATTGATGTTGTTATAATGAGAATAAATATGCTTAATAGACTAATTAACCCAAAAACACCCTGTTCTGAGAGAATTAATAAATATTCACTATGAGCAGTTCCTTTATTTCCAACATTAGTGCTAATAACTGTTTTATCGGCAACATTTTGGAAAGGTGCATATACAAATTGATAGGTACCAGGCCCCCAGCCAAAGACCGGTTTAGCATAAAATAAATGCAGTGCTGAATTCCATCTATTTATTCTCTCTAAATTTGAGGCGTCGGTAGCAATATTTGACATGCTTTCGACATGCTCAATAAAATTATCTGATGAATCTTGTTTATTTTTTTCTAGTTTTTGTAAAATAGTTTGGCTAAAACTAAATGCTAAAATAATAAAGACGCTAGCAGCAGATAATACCCACGAAAATTTTATTCTAAATTTTATCATAATAAATACTCCAAAAGCTCCCACTAAGCTTGCCCAAGCGGCTCTACTAATTGAAAAAAATATTGCAACTAATAATAATACAAGTGCTAGATATGAAAATATTTTTAGATTAAATTTAGAATTATCTACATTAATTGAGAAGCCCAAGACAAAAGGAATAAACATTGCTAATATGGCGCCATAAGAGGTGTGGTCATTGAAGAATGGTGTCATTGCCCAATGTGCAGCATGATCACTAAAATTATTGTTTGCATGAACAGTTAATGTGAATAATATTACAGGAATAAAACCTATTACAAAAGCCCAGATAAAACGTGGAATGTTTTTTATGTTTTTGAAAACAATTATTCCAAAAAAATATGTAGGCACTATCAGCCAAAGTCGAGCAATAAACCATTTTAATGAGACTACAATATCGGAACTTGTTAAAACGCTAATCAGCATCCATGCAAAATAAAAGTATATTGCAATGCTTATTGGATGAGTAAAAATTCTTTTGTCAAAGTTGTCATCATGCAGTAACTTTAGTACAAAGATTCCAAACAATGCTATTAATATTGGTTCTGATGGTATTGAAAGACCTATACTCATTCCAAAATTAGTAATATCAATTGACATAGGAGTTACAAAGGCAACTAATAAGTATATTAAGTCCAATGAGAAGATAAAAGCAACAGCAAAAAGAAGCAAAACAGGAAGCAGGCTAAACCAATACCATTCATTGGCTATAAGGAAGGTGTTGATGGCAATATATACCAAGCTAACACCTGAGGTAAGTAATATTTTAGTTTTAGAATCCAAAAATGGATATATATTATTTATTTGATTCTCTTTTGAAACCTTCGACCACAACTAAAAGAAACATTGTAAGCATCAAGGTTGAAATGGTAGATACTGCTACAATAATCCAACGTATTGGGTATGTTTTCTTTTCGGCAGGAAATGCTTTATCAACAATAAATGTTTGAGGTAACTCTTCTTCAGCATCAATTCTTGCTTTATCATATTTTTCACTAATTTCGGAGAATCGTTTTTTCTCATGCTCTAAAGCATCTCTTAAACTAACATAAGGGCCACCATATTTAGCAAGAATATCCATTTTATTGTTAAGAGCTTTCACGGCTTTACTATTAGCGTTATGAGCAATTTCAATGGCTAATTGTCTGTTTATCATCTCTGATTGAGTTTCATAATCTTGTACTCCAAGCTCTCGTAGTTTAGTTAAAGAATCTTCCTTTACTCTGATATCTTTTTTAAGAGTTTCATACTCTCTTTTAACAATCTGATAACCTTTAAATGCTCTGTATTTCTGCATCTTAATTTTAACAGTATCAAGTAGTGCAGCTATATTATTAGCAATTAGTGCAGCAGTGTCTGGATCAGTATCAAGTACAGTAATCTCTACGGCCATATTTTCTGTTCTTCGATACTTAATGTTGCTTTGATACTCTTTCATAAGGAGCGTTCGCTTATATTTTCCTTCCACGTCAATATCATAGTGTCTCATTAAATTATACTTTGTAATAATTCGATCACTAATTTTGCTAGAATTTAGTATTTGAAGTAATTGTTCAGCATTTTCTTCTTCTCCAAACTGCAACAAATCTTGTTTATAACCTTGGTTATTACTCAATAATGCTCTTGAAATGGAGTTAGTAGAGGACGGAAATAGAATAACTGTTGATTGAAATTTTGGTAGAATAAAGAATGAACTTGAAAAAATTGATGATGCTATTATAGCAATTGCAGTTACTCCTATCAATAATTTCTTCTTACTCCAGAAAAATAGTACTAATTTTATAGCACTAAATGAATTATTATCTTGCGTATTAGTTGGCATATATTTAATCTCTTTAAACAAAAATTGTAATAAAACTGAACGCAAAATTAAGGAAATTTATTGCACTATCAGCTTTATCTGAGTTTTTAACAATAGATGCTACAGTTTTCTTTAATTATTCACTTTGAAAATAGAAAAAAGGGACAGCCTAATATATAATTTTAATTATTATTTAAGCATATTGTAGATGCAGGGACATTAATAACAACAGTTGTTCCGTTTCTATTTTTCTCAGTATCATAATATATTTTAGATTTAATAATATGAATTCTGTTATTAATATTTATTAGGCCTAAGCCATCGCCTTTTATTGCTTTATCATAATCGAAACCAATACCATTATCCTCATACATTAGTGTTAGTTCACCGTTATTATTTACTAAGAATTGTATGCTGATTTTACTTGCTTTGCTATGTTTTACAGCGTTTTGCAATAATTCTTGAGTTATTCTATACAAATGTGTAACAATTATTTTATTGTCAATTCTATTCCAGTTATGAAAATGGGTTTTAACCTTCAAGTCAATATTTGAGAATAAAACACAAAGCTCATTTATTTCATCTACAAAATCGTCATCTTTTATTAAAGGAGTAACAAGCCCATGACTCAAATGTCTTACAGATTCAATAGTTCTATCAATTATGTTAAGTAGTTTTTCATTGCTTTTATCTGCTTGCTGTTTGATAACAGAGATATTAGCACCAATCATATCATGGAGTTCTCTACCAACCTTATTTCTTTCTTTTTCTTGACTCTCAACAATAGCGCATATTATGTTTGATTGATGTTCTTTTTGCTTCTCTAGAAGGGTTGCTCGATGTTGATAAACACTAAAAGTTTCTTTGCCAAGAATTAACATAAAGATAAATATCTCGAATAGGGAGCCCAAAATAAATGTATTGTAGACCATTAAGTTTTGCTGCAAAAGGCCTAAATTTGGCAATATACCATAAATAAATAGGGCAAAAATATATCCTCCATAACCTATAAATAATACCTTTGAATTATTTATATGTGCTTTATATGCAACGTATAATAAGTATAGTTGGCTTATTAAAATAAGAGGAGCATAAAAATTATATAAATAGGTGGTAAATAAGAAAACATTAGTAGTGAGGGTGTATGGGAATAAGCAAATGAACCAGTTTAGTGCAATAAAACCATTAATAAATAGTATTAATTTCCACAACTTTGGTCTAAGTTTGGAATATGGTGTTATTTGATTAATTAATAATGGTAAAGAAATAAAAGCTAAAAGGATACCTGTTTGTTTAATATTTGCTGTTAGATTGAAGGGTACATTTGTAATTACCTTGGAAATTTCTCCTATTTCTCCTGTGAAATATGTTCCCATGCCCAAATTTAGCATGAAATAGTATAAAAACATCTTGCGCCTAGTTACAATAAATAATATTATAGCAATAAGTGCGGCAAAAATATAGAAGCCTTTCCAAAACCATATTATTTCATTCTGGTTTTCATTTGATTTTCGTAATTGGGCTTCGGTAAGTAAAAAAGAGGTTGTACGTAATGCTAAGCGGAAGTGTTTAATGTATATATATACATCTGTAATACCAGGTTTTAATGATATTTTTATAGGATAACCTATTGATTCAATTTCTTTATTCTTTCTAGGATATAACATTCCTAGTGAAGCGTTTTTAATAATAATATTTTTATAATGGGTGAATACTATTAACTTATTAATTATTGCATAAGGAAAATATATATAATACTCTTTTTCTCTATTAGTAGTATTAGAAAAACTATATCTTTCCCAATATATAGTATTATCATTTATTCCGTGAAGACCTTTTGGAGTATTAATAAATTCTTTATCTAATATATTATTAATATTTGTGCTGCTATCTTTTGTAGAATATATATAAGTATAGTTGTCTAAACCAATAGGCTTTTCTAATAAGTCTATATTTAGAATGTT
This sequence comes from Bacteroidota bacterium, assembly GCA_003648395.1. The sequence continues at coordinate 3,104 of QMPB01000088.1, read as the reverse complement.
TTTTTTATTCTGAGAATATAAATTAGTAATAGAGAGTAGTAAAAGAAGAAAGATTGATGGAATATAGTATTTATTCAAGCTCATAATAAGTAGTTATTCTTAGCAAAATCAATTATATCAGAAGTACTCTTAAGGTTAAGTTTAAGCTTAATATTCCTTTTATGAGTCTTAATAGTTTCTACTGAAAGTGTCAAAATTAATGCTATTTTTTGATTTGGATGTCCTTTTGCAATCAGCTTAATTATCTCTTCTTCCCTTAAAGACAAATTTTCGTTAATATTATTAGTTTGTTTACAGAAATCTACTATCGTTTTTGAGAAATACTCTTTACCACTAAGAATAGTTGTTATGGCTTTTGTTAATTGTTGGTCTTCGTGTTTAAGTAAATATCCTTCAATACCGATTGCTTTACACTTTTTAATAATTGCATTCTTTTTATGCATTGAAACTATTAAAATAGGTAGTCTAGGATAGTTTTCTTTTAATAATGAAAAAAAACTAAAAGTATCTTCATCAGGAAGTTCAATATCACTAACTAATAAATCAAATTTACGAAGATTAAGTCGATCATGTTTAAGTTTTTTAATTGATTGATATGTATAAATATCACAGTTTGGGCAGTACTCTTTAAGAATAAGCTCCATTCCTTTTAAAAAAAGAGTATGGTCATCGAGTATTATTATTTTTTTTGATTTCATTTGTGCAAAGATATTGGACGGTAAAAGTAAAACAAAAAAATAAATAAAAAATCACCCTTTAGGGTGATAAATATGAAATATTATTATTCTACTTTTGCATTGTAAAACAAAAAAACAAATGAAATAAACCGAAAATAAGAATATTTGAGAAAATATTTTTATTAATAATAAGCAATAATAGAAGTATTGTTGTAAGAATTTTTAAGATATTTCACTAAGGTTAATAATGGGGTAGGACCTATGGGAGGTTAGTAATTATTGAATAATCCCTCAGCAGAAATGTTGGGGGGTTTTGTGTTTTTAGTAGATTGTTTTACTGAATTTAGGTTTATCTAATAAAGTGAAAAAATGAATATATAGAGTAAAGTTGATTTAGAGTGTTTTATTATAAATAATCATATTTGTTTAATGATTGCAAAAAAGCACCTACAGAAAATTGCCGTAAGTGCTTGTAATAAAAAACTCATTCGCCAAAGGCTTTGGAGTTTAAAATTGGAGAATATCGGTATGAACCGATTATCTTCCCGAAGCATTTCGGGACGCTCTAGTCAGATGAGCTTTCGATTAAGAAATTAATATATTTTCTTACTTTTGTGCTTTGTCTAAAATTAACGAACTTTTGTATAGGTTTGATTACAAATTTATTGAGGTTAGATTTTGGATTTTGCTTTTAAATCAATATGTAAATAAAATTAGTGTTTGTATATATAATATTCAAGACCAGTTAATCATGAGTAAAAAATATAAATCAATCAATAGTATGAATTTTGAAATAAATGAAGCACTTGGGTTATATTTTATTCAATTTAAGTACCGTAATGGACTTTCATCTATATTAAAAGTTATTATAGAATAGAGGTTATTTTAGGTTAGTGAATCCCGCTTATAAAATGGATTCTGAAATGAAAGGTGTATATGAATTTATTGGTATTAACCCAAATTTGTGAGTTTAATTGATGATTTGGGTTTAGAGCTGTAATGCTTTATCAAAATTGCTCAAAGTTTTCTCAAAGTTTTCTCAAAGAATCGTAACTTTTGTTATGGTTTTAGTCAAGGAATCGTAACTTTCATTATGGCTTTCGTATATACTAACACAAAGAAAAAAGCTAAGAGAGTTGATAAAATACAAATCTAATGAGTATGTTATTTTTTAAGCTACACTAAAATATTTACGGATTATTATTTTAAATTATCTTTGTGATATATCAATTATTGAAGAATAACTCATAATAATATCTGAAAATAATGCATTGGGATACGTACAATACGAAAGGAATAAAATTAAAATATATCTATAGATATATTTCTTTAGAAAAATTAATCCATTTTCTTGAAACAGGTAGTTTGTATTTTGCCAGAATGGATACTTTCGAAGATAATTTAGAAAATATTACGCCATTTGATATTACAGAATTAATTGGACATTTACCAAATCTTGATTTTTTAAGTTATATGGATACTTCAATTATGCCTGAAGGAGTAGCTGCAGATATGGTAGTAAGAAGAAGAAATGCACTAAATAAAGTTAAGGAAAACTTAAATAGCCAAAGAAAAAAGTATGTAAGTTCATGGGCTCTTAGCAATTCAGAATCAATTGGCATGTGGGATTTATATGCACCAAATGGTTTTATGATAAAATTTGAAAGAAGCAAGCTACAAAGCTTAATTAAATCACGACTTAAGCTTCATAGCCATATTATATCTTCTTCTGACTTAGTTATAGCAGGAAGGGTTAAATATCAAGATTATGAAGCAATTCCTTTTGAGGAAAAAGGATCACGATTGAGGTATTCTGCATTCAGAAAACATATTGCATTTAAACACGAAGAGGAATATAGGGTTGTTATTCAAAAGGTTGAATATAGTGACAAATTAGGAATTGAATATTGTCTTGGAGAAATTGATAAATTAGATTTTGAATTATTTGCAAACCCTAGAATGAGTAAATTTTCAATAGATAAACATAAAAGAATTCTAAGTAAATTCTCCAAAAAACATATTCTAAATGAATCTAAACTTAAACCTTGGCTAAAGTTTAAAGATATGGATATTTTATAAACTTGATGTTATATTGATATATCTTTAAAAATGCTCAAATAAAATTCAAAGATTTGTATTTTCGTTAACGATTTCGTTTATTTCGGGAGTGTTTTCTGGACTAAAGTCGGGTATTTCGGGTGTGATTTCGTTATTGGTTTCGTTTGTTTCGTAAGTAAAAACAGTAAGTAATCTTGTACTGCGTATATCCTATAGATTAATTACTTAGTCGTTTTTTTTAATTGAATTTACTTAAAAAAGGAGGTTGATGTCCCTAAAACTATTGTTAAGTTCAACTATAGTTTTTTTATTTGCTCCATAATCTGTATTAACCTATATCCTTTCCGTAGTTCTATAATCATATAGTCT
>QMPB01000087.1 GCA_003648395.1 Bacteroidota bacterium | reverse complement strand
AGACTTGATGGTCGTAAATTAGATGAAATTCGTCCTATTTGGGGAGAAGTAAACTATTTACCTACTGTTCACGGTTCTGCAATATTTACTCGTGGAGAAACTCAATCTCTTACAAGTGTTACCTTAGGTAGCAAACTTGACGAAAAAATCATTGACGGAGTTGTATTTGATGGTCGTTCTAACTTACTATTACATTATAACTTCCCTCCATACTCAACAGGTGAAGCTCGTTTCTTAAGAGGAACAAGTCGTCGTGAGGTTGGACACGGAAATCTTGCTCTTAGAGCATTAAAAGGTATGATGCCTAGCAAAGAAGAAAACCCATATACAGTAAGAATTGTTTCTGAGATATTAGAATCTAATGGTTCTTCTTCAATGGCAACTGTTTGTGCTGGAACTATGGCTCTTATGGATGCAGGTATCAAATTAAAGAAGCCTGTTTCTGGTATTGCTATGGGACTTATTACTGACCCTGAGACTGGTAAATTTGCTGTATTATCTGATATTCTTGGTGATGAAGATCACTTAGGAGATATGGACTTCAAAGTAACTGGTACTCGTGATGGAATTACTGCTTGTCAGATGGATATTAAAGTAGATGGTTTATCTTATGAGATTCTTTCTTCAGCATTATTCCAAGCTAAGGATGGTCGTATGCACATACTTGACAAAATAGAAGAAGTAATTAACGCTCCTCGCGAAGATTATAAGGACTTTGTTCCAAGAATTGTTAAGATGATGATTGATAAAGAATTCATTGGTGCAGTAATTGGGCCTGGTGGAAAAATCATTCAAGATATTCAGAAGACAACTGGTGCTACTATTACTATTGAAGAAGTTGGCGATAAAGGAGTAATTGAAATCATGTCTCCAGACAAAACTTCAATTGATGCTGCTACTGCTCGTATTAAAGGTATAGTTTCAGTTCCTGAAGTAGGAGAAGTATATCATGCAAAAGTTAAGAGCATTATGCCTTACGGTGCATTTGTTGAGATTCTTCCTGGAAAAGAAGGTTTACTTCACGTAAGTGAAATAGATTGGAAACGCATTGAGAATGTTTCTGATGTTCTTAAAGAAGGTGACGAAATTGATGTTAAACTTCTTTCTGTTGATGTAAAATCAGGTAAATTCAAATTATCTGCTAAAGCTCTTAAGCCTAGACCAGAGAGAAATTAATCTTTTAAACATAAAATTATTTCCGAGTTTCTAGATAATTTAGGAACTCGGATTTATTTTAATATTAGTATTATCTACAATATTTTATAGTTCACAATCCCATCTCCTCTTTAAACTCTTCTAAAAAGTAAATAAATATACTTTAACTCAGAAAAGAGAGATTATTATTGAAACTATTGAAACAAAAACAAACAATTAACGTAGATAAAAGGACATTGTTAATACAACTGATTTAAAAATTATTAAATGAGACAGTTAAAAATTCAAAAGCAGGTAACTAATCGTGAAACTGCATCACTTGACAAATACTTACAAGAGATTGGTCGTGTTGACCTTATTACAGCTGAAGAAGAGGTTGTTCTAGCTCAGAAGATTAAGCAAGGTGATCAAAATGCACTAGAAAAATTAGCAAAAGCTAATTTACGATTTGTTGTATCTGTATCAAAACAATATCAAAATCAAGGATTAAGTCTTCCTGACCTTATTAATGAAGGTAACTTAGGGCTTATTAAAGCTGCACAAAGATTTGATGAAACTCGTGGCTTTAAGTTTATTTCTTATGCTGTATGGTGGATTCGTCAATCAATATTGCAAGCATTAGCTGAACAATCAAGAATCGTTCGTTTACCATTGAACAAAATTGGTTCAATAAACAAGATAAACAAGACATTTGCAGCTTTAGAACAAGAATTAGGAAGAGCTCCTAATCATGAAGAAATTGCAGAAAAACTTGATATTAGTGTTAGAGAAGTAAAAGAGTCTATGAAGAATGCTGGTCGCCATGTAAGTATGGACGCTCCTCTTATTCAAGATGAAGATACAAATATGTATGATGTAATTCGTGAGAACGACACTCCTACCCCAGAAACTGGTTTATTATATGATTCATTAAGGAAAGAGATTAGTAGAGCTATTTCTACTCTTACTCCTCGTGAATCTGATGTTGTAAGCCTTTATTTTGGTTTAGATGGAGCGCATCCTATGACTTTAGAAGAAATTGGTGAGAAGTTTGACCTTACTCGCGAAAGAGTACGTCAAATAAAGGAAAAAGCAATTAGAAGACTAAAACATACTTCTAGAAGCAAAATACTAAAAACATATTTAGGTTAAATTTATTAGTTTATGACTTTAAAAAACGACAATCTCATCGTTGGACTTATATTAATATTTAGTCATTTACATAAGTAAACTCCTAAACATTAACACCTCGTCCGCCTCGACCTTGATGTTTTTTATACGCCAATAATTAAAAATTAGTATAAGAATATAAACACAAAATTATAAAATAGTGTTAGATAAGAAAAAGCAGAAGAAATTCTGCTTTTTTTATTTTACTTTTGCAGCAAATAAAATATCATATTATTATGTCACATATAATAGCCCCTTCATTACTTTCAGCTGACTTTGCCAATCTTGGTAGAGATATAGAAATGATTAATAATTCTCAAGCAGACTGGTTTCATATTGATGTTATGGATGGTATGTTTGTACCAAATATTTCTTTTGGGTTTCCTATTATAAAATATATCCAAAAATACGCAAAGAAACCTCTGGATGTGCATCTTATGATAATGGATCCAGATCGCTATTTGAAACAATTTAAAGATGTAGGAGCTGATATAATTACTGTACATTACGAAGCTGTTACTCACTTGCACCGAACAGTACAATTAATGAAAAGCTTAGATGTACAAGCTGGCGTTGTATTAAACCCGCATACTAATGTTATGCTATTAGAGGATATAATCTCTGATTTGGATGTAGTTCTATTAATGAGTGTAAATCCAGGTTATGGAGGACAGAGTTTTATTGAAAATACCTATTCAAAAATATCAAAACTTAAAGATTTGATTATTCAGAAAAATTCTAAAGCTATTATTGAAATTGATGGCGGTGTTGGCATTCATAATATCAAGAAACTTGTAGAAACTGGAGCTGATGTACTTGTGGCTGGTAATGCTGTTTTTGGTGCTGAGAATCCTGTTGAGATGATTAAGCAACTTAAGGAGGTTTAATTGGTAATTATTAATTAGAAATTAAGAATTAGGAATTAGGAATTATTCTTTGTTGTTTTAATTATACTACTAAGTATCCTTATTATTTCATCAACTTTATTAATATATTCTTCTTTTTGAACTTCTGTAATATACTCTGTATCAAACAGCAACCTTAACCAAAATCTTGTTTCTCTTGCTTCCTTATATGAAATTGATAATTTTGCAATAAAATCTTTTTTACTCTGTCCTCCTATTGCTTCTTCTACATTTGCTCCTATTGATGTTCCACAACGTAATATTTGTTTTGAAAGTATATATTCCTTTTTATTTGTAACTAAATATTGATTTAATCTAACTATACGTACTGCAAAATCATAAGACTTTTTCTGAATAATATTATCTTCTTTCATTTTATATTTTTTAGGTTTATATTAATGTAACACATAGATAACCAAACTATCTCAATTATATTCATAATTATTAATTCATAATTATAAATTATTAAATTCAGTCCCTTCCTCCGTTATATACCCACTAACCAACCTTGCAGGAGTAACATCAAACCCATAATTAACAGCAGTGGTAAACTCTGGAGCAATTCTCACTCTTACTTCCTTTTCTTTATACAAACCATCCATAAAAAGAACTTCTTCACCACTTCGTTCTTCAATTGGAATATCACGAATTCCATTTTCAATTGTTTTGTCAAGGGTTGTACTCGGAAAAGCAACATAAAAAGGCACATTATTATCATATGCAGCCAATGCCTTAAGGTAAGTTCCTATTTTATTAGCAACATCACCATTAGCCGCTACCCTATCTGCACCAACAATAACCATATCAACCTTTCCATTCTGCATTAAATGTCCACCAACATTGTCAGCAATTAAAGTATGAGGTATATTCTGCATACCTAACTCCCAAGCAGTAAGCCTTGCTCCTTGATTTCTGGGACGAGTTTCATCAACATATACATGAATATCTATTCCACTATTAAAAGCCTCATAAATTGGAGATAATGCCGAACCATAATCTACAAATGCTAACCAACCAGCATTACAATGAGTTAATATATTAACTCTCTCACCAGCCTTCTTATTTTGAATTTCTTTGATAATTTCGTAGCCATGTTCCCCTATTCTTTTGCAAGAATCTGCATCATAATCACTAATTTCCTGAGCGAGTTTAAAAGCTAAATCTAATCTATTATGTTCTTTTTCCTCTTTTAGCTTTGGTAACATTTTATCAATAGCAGCTTGTAAGTTTACTGCTGTAGGACGTGTTTGTAGAAGTTTATTTGCCGAGCTTTCAATAAACTCATAGCTTTGAGATTCCTTTACAGCCAAATACATTCCCCAGGCAGCTGCAGCTCCTATTAAACCTGCTCCTCTTAAATGCATATCAAATATGGCAACAAGCATATCTTCCAATGAATTAATATCTTCAATAATAAATTTAAAGGGTAAATAGCGTTGATCTATTATTCTAACAGACTCATTATCCGCATCATACCAAATAGTACGATAGTTTATATTATTTACTTGCATAATTTCTAAAATATTTTGGGTAAAATTAAGTTATAATATCTAATTTGGCACCATGTATATTTTACATGGAGTAAAAATACAAATTACAGCAATCAAACATAAACCTAGAGTTACAAAATTTTATCAAAATGAAAAAATCATTAAATTCATATTCAAACAGAGAAGAACTAATTAACGTAATTACACATGGCTTAGGAGCAATTCTAAGTATAATTGCTCTATTTCTTCTAATAAACAAAGCCCTTGATATGGGCAGTAATATTGCTCTTTTTAGCATGTTGGTATATGGAATAAGCATGGTTATTCTTTATACTGCTTCTACTCTATATCATTCAGCAACTGTACCAAAATGGAGAGACCCATTGAATGTATGGGATCATATATCAATATACTTATTAATTGCAGGATCTTATACTCCATTTACACTTTTAGCTCTTCCACCAGTATGGGGCTATTCTATATTTGCTATTGTTTGGACTTTTGGTATTATTGGCATAATTATAAAAATATTCTACTTTGGTAAATTTAGAATTTTATCTGCAATGGCTTATGTAATAATGGGCTGGATAGCTGTAATAGCAGTAAGCCCACTAATCGATAGTCTTACTCTCGAAGGAGCATTGTGGCTATTTGGAGGTGGTATTTCGTATACTATTGGTGCTGTATTGTATTTACTTGACAATAAATTACCATACAACCATGCAATATTTCATGTTTTAGTACTAATAGGAAGTGCTTGCCATTTTATTTCTATTTATTACTTTATTCATTAAAAATTAATTTCTGTTAATTTTCATTAAAACCAAAAATTGTATTGCTTTGTTTTTAATTAATTCCTATCTTTGACAGATGAATATTTAAAGAAATAAAATACAGTATAAACTAAATATAAAGACCATGAGTGACAATACTTTAGACAATACAGAAACTCAGGTGTTTGTTTCGGCTCAAAAATTAATGAAGCAAACACTGAACGAAAAACATTTAAATCCAACCAACAACATTCCTAAAACTAGCATTACCACAGGTTTCAATGCAATAAATAAGATTACCAAAGGATTTCAAAAAGGAGAATTAGCTACCATCGCAGTTAGACCAGGTATTGGTAAAACTTCATTCCTAATCTCTATGATTAATAATGTTGCATTATGCGAATGTCATAGTGTTGGCGTTTTCTCTTTAGAAAGAAAATCGCATAAACTATTAAAACGCCTTATTCAAAGTACAACAGGTATTTCTATGGATAAGATTAATGATGGAAATATTACCGATGTTGAACATAACCATGTACGTTCTCTTATTAATAGCATTTCAAAATCCAATCTTATTTTTGAAGACCAAGCAGCAATGAGTACTGACACTTTAGCCGATAAAGCCAAACAAATGCAAAAGCATGGTGTTGAGATTATTTTCATTGACTATCTTGAGCTTCTTCATTCAAATAATGAAGATGAGAATTGTGAAGATGAGAAATGTAAAATTATGAAAGAATTACATCAATTAGCTAAAGATATTAATATCCCTATTATATTATTTTCTCAATTACAGAAACCAATTATTTATAAAAATAAATATAAATATACTCCTGACTTTATAAATAATAATACAGACACTTTAATATTCTTAAACCGTCCTAGTTATTATCATATAAATCAGATTGATAAAGTATCTGAAGATATTGCAGAGATTACTATTGCAAAAAATATTAACATAGGTGAAATGCAAATTGCAGAACTTAAAATAATTGAAAACTTAGGTCAATTTAAGGACTTTAATTAATCAATTAAGAAACACTATATTTGGAAAGGACTATACTTTTAGTCCTTTCTTTTTATTTATATAAGAATACAGATATAAAATGCCAATTATAAAAGAAACATCAGTTAAAAAATCTACCCTAGAGAGTATTGGAAAGCAAATGATGATTGCGGCACGAACTGCTCCAAAAGGAAAAGGAAAAGATACTCTTGAAATGATGCTATTAGTAGGTAATGAAATTAACACACTTTCTGATAAGCTTTTCAATATGGGCGAAAAGCTTGATGTTGACTTTTATAAAAGAGATGCTAATAATCTAAAAGAGTGTGGTGCTGTTTTGCTAATAGGAACAGAAATCAGAACATTAGGCTTAAATGAAATTTGCCAGCTATGTGGCTTTAACAATTGCAAAGAGAAAGAAAAACACCCAAATACTCCTTGCGTATTTAATACTAGCGACTTAAATATTGCAATCGGTTCTGCCGTTAGTCTTGCCGCTGACCTTAGAGTTGATAATAGAATAATGTTTAGTGTCGGTAAAGCTGCTTTAGAGATGAAACTTTTTGAAAAAGATATTAAGATAGCATTTGGTATTCCAATTAGTGCCACTTCTAAGAGTCCTTTTTTTGATAGAAAAAAATGAGAATTAGAAGTTTATGATTAAGAATTAGAAATTAATAAGTCCTCTTTTTTTTCCTCTAATTTAAGGACAGAAGGGAGAAAGGAAGATGTTTTTGGTGGATGTTGAGTAATTAAGAATTAAGTAACTAAAAATCACATTTTCATATATATTGCATGAAAAAATACATAATAATAAACGGTCCTAATCTTAATCTTTTAGGAAAAAGAGAACCTGAAATATATGGTAATCAAAGCTTTGAAGAATTACTAACTAGCCTAAAAGCAAGGAACCCACAAATTAACATCGAGTACTATCAATCAAACATTGAAGGAGAACTCGTAAATAAAATTCAAGAAGTTGGCTTTGAGTATAATGGCATTATTATTAATGCAGGAGCCTACACCCACACTTCTGTTGCTATTAGAGACGCTATTAGCGCTATTTCTACTCCAACTATTGAAGTTCATATCTCAAACATTGATGCTCGCGAAGAATTTCGTAGAACTAGCTTTATTGGTCCTGTTTGTATCGGTAGTATAAGTGGTTTTGGCCTCCACTCCTATTCTTTGGCAATTTCTGCTTTCTTAAAACAATAAAAAATATACAATGGAAGAATTCAAATATCAAACCGAACAATTTGGAGATTACAGAATATTAAGATACCAAGTTCCTGGCTTTGATGAGCTAGATATTGAAAAGAAGAAGCAACTTTTCTATTTATACAATGCTGCTCTTTGGGGTAGAGATATTATTTATGACCAAAATTATAAATACAATCTTAAAATACGTAAAGTATTAGAGAATATATTTAAAAACTATAAGGGAGATAGAGATAATTCTAATTTTAAACTATTTCTTGAATATCTGAAACAATTCTGGTTTTCAAATGGTTTGCACCACCATTATTCTATGGATAAATTTTATCCAGATTTTTCAAAAAAATATTGGGATGAATTGATAAATAACACTAATAATTGGGACTCTTATCTTAAGAAAGAAGATAATGTTGAGAATTTAAAATCTGATATAGAGAATCTTATTTTTAACAGAGAATTAGATATCAAAAGAGTAAATCTTGACGAAGATGTTGATTTAATAGAAAATTCTGCTAATAATTATTATGAAGGAATAAGTCAAAAAGAAGCAGAAGATTTCTATGCTGCTATGACTAGTAAAGATGAAAAACACCCCCCTTCCTATGGTATGAATTCCAAACTAATAAAAGAAAATGGAACTGTAAAAGAGAAAATCTGGAAAATTGGAGGAATGTATTCTGAACAAATAGAAAAAATGGTTTATTGGCTTGAGAAAGCTAAAAACCACTGTCAAACAAAACTTCAAGAAAAAGCATTTGAGAAACTTATTGAATACTATAAAACTGGAGATTTAAAGAAATTTGATGAATATAGCATTCTTTGGCTGCAAGATTCTAAATCAACAGTAGATACAGTTCATGGTTTTATTGAAGTATATGGAGATTCTCTTGGCAAAAAAGCTAGCTACGAAAGTGTAGTTTCTATCAAAGATGAAGAAGCAAGCAAAAGAGCAGAAGCTATTTCCAATAATGCACTTTGGTTTGAAACAAATAGTTCAACTGATAAGAAATATAAGAAAGAAAAAGTTGAAGGCGTGAGTGCAAAAGCAATAAATGTAGTTGTGGAAGCAGGAGATTGCAGCCCTTCAACACCAATAGGAATTAATTTACCAAATGCTGAGTGGATTAGAGAAGAATACGGCTCTAAGTCGGTAAGTATCAGTAATATTCTAACAGCTTATGATGAAGCTTCAAAAGATACTGGTGCACTTCAAGAATTTGCTTATAGCCAAGAGGAAATTGATTTGTCAAAGAAATGGAGCAATGCCGCTTCTGCCCTTCATGTTGATTTACATGAAATTATAGGTCATGGTTCTGGAAAACTAGCAAAAGGAATTGCAGACCCATCTGATACACTAAAAAACTATGCTTCAACACTTGAAGAAGCTAGAGCAGACTTAGTTGCTTTATATTTTGCCATTGACCCTAAGTTGGAAGAGCTAGGTTTACAAGAATCTGTTGAAGTTGGTTATGCCGAGTACAACAGCTATATACGTGGTGGCTTAATGACACAGTTAGTTAGAATTGAACTAGGCAAGAATATAGAAGAATCTCATATGCGTAATCGCCAGATTATTGCTAAATGGGCTTATGAAAAAGGATTTGAGGACAATATTATTGAGAAGAAAACAAAAGATAATAAAACCTATTTTATAGTTAATGACCATCAAAAGCTAAGAGAAATATTTGGAGAATTATTAGCTGAAGTTCAAAGAATCAAGTCTGAAGGAGATTATGAGGCTGGCAAGAACTTGGTAGAAAATTATGGCGTAAAAATAGATTATAAACTTCATAAAGAAATACTTGAAAGATGGAAAAAACTAAATATTGCATCTTATGCAGGCTTTATTAATCCTAAGCTAACAGCTATTTATGACAATGATGAAATATTAGATGTAAAGATTAATTACCCAATGGAATTTGCTGAACAAATGATGGAGTATTCTGAGGATTTCTCAATATAATTCTTTATTGCGCAGTTTATGAATTCAGATATCAACATAAAAGAGATTGAAAATTTCTTAATTGAAGAGTTATCAGTTAATAGAGCTAAATCATTAAAGAATATTGATAATTCCAAGAAAGAAGAACTAACTCGCCTTTTATGGGAAATAATGATTAGCAATAAACACCCACATTCGTGGAGGGCGGCATGGTCAATATTTCATTTAGTAGAGAAGCAGAAAGAACTTATGCGCCCCTACCTTTCAGAAATTATAAAATTGCTTCTAAGCTTTAAATATGATGGACAAAAAAGGGAAATGATGAAGGTCTTATTATTATTTCCAACCACAGATTTAGAAATGGGTAAACTCGTAGGTATTTGCTTTAGAATATTAGACAATCCAAATGAAAGCCTTGCTGTTAGAGTCCACGCCATGCAAATAATCTTTAATATCAGCGAGATTGAACTAGAAATAAAACCTGAATTAAAAAGCACAATTATTCATCACTTAGATAATAGTTCCAAAGGTTTTAAAAGCAGAGGAAATAAACTTCTTCGTAAAATGAAAAATGTACAAATTTAGTTGTTCCTCTCAAATTCTGGCATTAGAAATGCAAATGGAATGGCTACTATTGCCAATAATGGAGAATACAGAAATAGATTATCAAGACCATATATATCTGACAAATATCCAACAAGCATAGTAGATGCTGCACCAAACACAAAGCTTAAAGTCATATATATACTATTTATAAAAGAAGGTCTATCTGATTTATAATCATGTACTAATGCTAATAATACAGGAGCAGAACCAAACATAAATAGACCACTTAAAGCCAAGAATAATACAGATATATAACCTGATGTAATATTGTAAAGAAACATTAGAATGGGCATCGCTAATGCAATGATTATTAGTGTCCGTTTTCTTCCTATTTTATCAGAATAATTTCCTGCTAAAAGTGTTCCTGCAGCACCAAATACTTCCACCATCACAAGCATCGAAGTACCAGTCCATAATGAACTTCCACTTGAAGTATAAAATGTAGGCAAAAAAGTAACTAATAAAGACCGAAGAAGTCCCCTCCCTAAAATATAACCTACTATTATCAAGAAAAACGATGTAAGCTTTTTCAGCTCTCCCTTTGCCAAAGGTCTCTTATTAAATTTGGGTTTTACATCAAAATCCTTTAGTTTTTTAAGTCTAAAATATAAAATAACAGAAGCAATTAATCCCAAGGGCATCACTCTCCAACTTCCTTCCAATCCCCACCACGAAACAGCTGAAACAATTAATAATGGTCCCATTGCCCTTGCAAATTCTCCAGCTAAAGCATAAAAACTCATACCTAGCCCACGTTTCTCTCCAGATACATTCTTAATAAGAACTGGCGCTGGCACATGAAAAAATGCTGCACTAAATCCCATTATCAATAATAACACTAATAACTGAAAATAATTACTTGCTAAACCTATTAGACTCATAGAAATTGCAGTAATAGCAGGTGTGAATATTATAAAATATCTAATTACTATTTTATCTGCTAATAATCCAATAAAAGGATTCATCAATGATGGCAATCGTCCATATAAAGTCAGTGAGCCAGCAAGAAAATAATTTAATCCTATTTTATCTATCAATAAAGGCAATAAAGGTGCTAAGAATGAAGAATATACATCATGAACAAAATGTGCAATTGATATATCATATACTCTCCATTTATGGTAATTCTTACTATTCATATTATTATTTTCAACCGCTT
>QMPB01000086.1 GCA_003648395.1 Bacteroidota bacterium | reverse complement strand
ATTTAATAAGTTAGGATAAAATTTCCTTCTGGTCTTTTTGTGAGAGTGAGCCACATTATTACCCGACATTACTTTTTTTCCTGTTATTTGACAAACCTTTGACATTGTTCTTTCGTTTATTCTATTCGTGTTTAAAATCGGATTGCAAAAGAAGTAAATTTTTTTATAAAAATCAAATTATTTTTAACTTTTTTCTGCTTTTGTTGATAATTTTGTGAAATAGCAGAAAAAATACATTGTAATTTACTTATTTATAGTTATTTATGAAATGTTATAAATTTGAACTATTCATTGTAAATAAAAATTCTTTGTTATCTTTTGTCTTTTTTATCTTATCAAATAAGAAATTCATAGCTTCCATACTGTTCATATCTCCTAAAATATGTTTTCGTAGAATCCATAATTTTGTGAGCATTTCTTTATCAATAAGTAAATCTTCGCGTCTTGTTCCTGAGGCGTTGATATCAATAGATGGAAATATTCTTCTGTTAGATAATTTTCGGTCTAATTGAAGTTCCATATTTCCTGTTCCTTTAAATTCTTCAAAGATTACTTCGTCCATTTTAGAACCAGTATCTGTAAGAGCAGTAGCAATAATTGTTAGAGAACCACCATCTTCAATTTGGCGAGCAGCACCAAAGAAACGTTTTGGTTTTTGTAATGCATTAGCTTCAACACCACCAGAAAGCACTTTTCCTGAAGCAGGGGCAACAGTATTATAAGCGCGAGCTAGACGAGTAATTGAATCCAATAAAATCACTACATCGTGACCGCTTTCTGTCAATCTCTTTGCTTTCTCTAGTACTAAATTTGCAATCTTAACATGTCTGTCAGCAGCTTCGTCAAAAGTAGAAGCAATAACTTCTGCATTTACACTTCGCTGCATATCAGTAACCTCTTCAGGACGTTCATCAATTAGAAGAATAATTAAATATGCTTCAGGGTGATTATATGCTATTGCGTTTGCTATTTCTTTAAGTAGAACTGTTTTACCAGTTTTAGGTTGGGCTACAATTAATCCCCTTTGACCTTTTCCAATAGGTGCAAAAATATCTATTAGTCTAGTAGAAATATTATCACCAGGATGTCCAGTAAGATTAAACTTGCTTTGAGGAAATAATGGTGTTAAAAAGTCGAATGGAATTCTATCACGAATCTCTTCTGGACTTCTACCATTAATTTTTTCAACTTTAATTAAAGGAAAATACTTTTCATCTTCTTTTGGAGGACGAATTGTTCCTTTTACGGTATCACCAGTCTTTAGTCCAAATAGCTTTATTTGAGACTGAGAAACATAAATATCATCAGGAGAATTCAAATAATTGTAATCTGAAGAACGAAGGAAGCCATAGCCATCAGGCATAATTTCCAATACTCCATGACTTGAGCCAATGCCTTCGTATTCGCTTAAATATGATGGCCCTGCCGGAGCTTTAGGCTTTTCAGCTGGTTTATTAGTTCTGTCATTATCTTTAGAAGTTTTTGAACCGTAGTTTTTATCTCCTCTATCACTATATTTTTTATCTCTTTTGTCAGAATAAGGTTTGTTTGACCTTTCACCATATGGTTTATTTGTTCTTTCATAAGGTTTATTTGACTTTTCATATGGCTTATTAACTCTCTCTGCTTGAGGTTTAGGATTTTCTTTATCCTCTGTACTCTTTTTAGTATTACTATCAGAATGTGAGCTAATAATAGGTTTTGGAGATTCTTTCTTAACAGAAGAAATAGGCTTTGCAGCTTTTTCTGAATTGTCAAATAACTCAGGAGTAGAAGTTTTCTCTTTATTATCAGGTATTGCTATAGGAGCTTTTTTTGCTTCTACTTTAGTATGATCTGATGAATATTGGGGCTTAGGAGGAACTCTTCTTCTTCTATGTCTTTGAATTTCTTGCTTTTCTTTATCAATTTGTTCAGCAGTAGGATTTGCTGCTTGGTGATCTAAAATTTTGAGCATTAAATCGTCTTTCTTGACGTTTGTGATTCTTTTTAGATTTAATTTTGCGGCAATTTCCTTAAGCTCGGGAAGCTTCATGCCTTTCAAGTTTTCTAATTCGTACATTATATACTTTTAATTTTGATTTAAAATATTTTAGTTTGGAAATTAAAGAAGTGTGAATTCACTTCTTAGATTAAATTTATTTGTAATTGAATAATAACTTATTCTTAATAGTTGATTTATTATTATATAACCAGCTGCAAATATAGGTTTATATTTTTAAGCATGCAAAAAAAATAATTATTCTTTTTTAAATATGATTTATTGTGAATTGCATAAGATTGAAAAAAACGCGCTCTTAATTAAGTTGTTGGTAATTAGAGTGATAATGGTTACGGAATTTAATATATAAAATTACTAATATTTAATAAGTGTTAAATAAATATGTGATTATCACATATATAAAGTAAAATACCAAATCATATTTGTTAAAATAAAGAAGGATAAGGAACAAAAACTATCTTTGCACACTTAATTATGAGTGAAATAATAATAACATATAGTTTTTGGTGGATTTTACCGATAGTTTTAGCTTCGTTTGCTTTATCAATGTTGCTATATTATAAGAATAAGAAAGAGGAATTTTCATCCTTAATATTATTTTTGCTTGCTACAATACGTTTTTTTGTATTTGCAATTCTTGGTATATTATTATTGTCCCCAGTTATTAAGTCTTGGAAATCTAGGGTTGAAAAACCAATTGTTATTATTGCTGTCGATAATAGTAAGTCCATGCTTTTATCTAAAGATTCTATAAAGCAAAAGCAGAAATATGAGGAGTTAATTAGGAAGTTAGGCAAAGAAATAGGGGATGATTATATATTAGATTATTATTCATTTGGTGATAGAGTTGTTAAAACTAGAGACTTTAATTTTAGGGATAAAAAAACAAATTTGGGTTCTATTTTTAATACTGTAAAACAAAGGTATGAATATAGCAATGTGGGTGCAATGATTCTTGTTTCTGATGGTATTTATAATGTAGGCGATAATCCTCTTTATAGTGCAAAATCAATGGGCTTTCCTGTATATACTATTGGTGTTGGCGATTCCTCTATAAGAAAGGATTATGCAATTCAATCTGTGAGGTATAATAAAACCGTTTTTGTCCAGAATGAATTTCCTATTGAAGTGACTCTTAGAGCTAAACAAATGAATAATAGTAGGTCTAAAGTTTTACTATATAATAAAGAAAAGCTGATTAAAACTAAAAATATTAATTTCAATTCAGTTAATGATATTCAAAAGCTAGTCTTTAATGTAAAGTCACTTGAGACAGGAATGCAGTCTTATAAAGTTGTATTACAGTCGTTTGATGGGGAAAATAATGTGGCTAATAATTCTAGAGTTATTTATTTGGATGTTCTTGGGGAGAAAAAGAAAGTGTTATTACTCTATTCAAATCCGCACCCAGATGTGT
The DNA here is from genome assembly GCA_003648395.1 of Bacteroidota bacterium. The sequence continues at coordinate 8,188 of QMPB01000086.1, read as the reverse complement.
CAGCCATAAAGCAGATATTTAATAAAAGTGATGAGTATAAATTAGAATTGAAGCAATTTGGTAAATATTCACTTAATATAAGTGATTATGACTTAATAATTTATCATCAAATATCAAGTAATATTTCATCTAGTAGGCGTTTATTTAAGGAAGCTAGGTTAAAGAATATTCCTTATATTATTATTATTGGCGCTAATTCAAGCATTTCTAATTTTAATTCATTTAGGACAGGAATTAGTATAAAATCAAAGAATAATTCATTTATTGAAATTAATGCTATTAATAATAGTGATTTTAGTGATTTTATTATTCCCAAGCAATTAAAAGAGACTATTGGTAATTATCCACCATTAATTACTGCTTATGGTGATTATAAAGTTTCAAGTGCTTTTCATACTATTTTTAAACAAAGAATAGGTAGTGTAGATACAGAGTATCCTTTAATTTCAGTTTCAAATGTAAGTGGCATGCGCAATGCCTTTATTTTTGGGGAAGGGATATGGAGGTGGAGAATGTATGATTTTATGGAGAATAAAAATCATAATTTAATAGATGATTTCTTCCTTAAATTAGTTAGATATACAAGCTTAAGTAAAGAACACTCTCGGCTAAATATTCAATGGGAAAAATCGTATAGCGAGCAAGAAAACGTAGAGTTTAATGCTGAGTTTTATAATACCTCCTATGAGCTAGTTCATGATGCAGATATAAAAATGGAAATTACCAATGAGGAGAATAAAAAATTCGTATTTGCTTTTGGAAATAAGAAATTAAGCGATTATCTTTCTGCAGGGAGATTTTCTCATGGCTTATATTCATTTAAAGCTAGTGTAAACTACTCTGGTCAATTATTTGAATATAGGGGAAAGTTTAGTGTTGCAAAAGTAGAACTTGAAGCTATGAATCTCGAAGCTGACTATGGATTATTAAGAAAAATCGCGTTTGAGAATTCTGCTGAGTTTTATTCAGATAAAAAAAGTGATGTTTTAGCACAAAAGCTTTTAGAAAAAGATGATATTGTCAACATAGAAACTCAATATTTGCAATACAAAGATTTAATTAAGTTTCCTTCAATATTGTTAATACTTGTTGTCTTGTTGACTTTAGAATGGTTTTTAAGGAAACAAAATGGAAGTTATTAAGACATCTTATTTGTATTAATATTTGTATTACTTTTGTAACGCTTAGTTATTCTAAAATTTTATTAATATGAGAGCAAATTCATTGCTTAACTACCTTTTCTCAGGTAGAGCATCTTCTCTTTTATATTATTCTCACAAAGCTGAATATTATGAATTAAATAATACAATTAGTAGTTTGTTGACATTGTATCAGACATTGAGTATACTTGATGATTATAAAGATTGTGATAGAATAGAGATTCCTTTTCTTCCAAATGGTATTAAACTTGGTAGTAATTCTGCAAATGTGATAAGTAAATTAGGGAAGGCAAAATATAGTCTTTCTAAGGATGTGGGTATAGGTCATACTATATTATTTTATCGTCAAAATATTTCTAGAATTAATATTCTATCTCAAATACATTTATACAATGACATTGTGGTATATGTTAGAGTCTCCTTTGATTATTTAGAGGCATCAAAAGGAGCTAAGAAAAGTATTTATCAGTCACTTAAGTCCAAATACGACTTAGTGATAGATGAGAATAATGACAATTATTATATTGATGAAAATAATAACTATTTGAAGGTTTTTGATAACGGACAAATTAGTGTTCAGTTTTTTTATGTCAATAAAGATACACTTGAGGAAATAAGAAAGAATATACCTGATTCAGCTTCAAAAAAAGGGAATAGCGAAGATCTTATTAAAGATTTAATTTAATGCTAAAAGAAGAATTGTAATAAGAGCAAGCACTGTTCCTATCTTATTTGTTTTACTTAATTTCTCCTTGAATAATATAATTCCAATCAGAGTAGATAATCCTACTATACTTACATTAAACACAGGAAAGAAGAAAGAGCTTTCGAAATGTCCCATTGCTTTAAACATTGTTAATACTGAAAAGAAATTAATAACTCCTAAAATTGTACCTGCAATAATTGTTTTAAACTCAAATTTTTCTTTTTTAGCAATTGTAATTGTTCCAAGAATAATAAGTCCACTAATAAAAGAAAATGAAAAAAGAATTCCCATAAATAATATCTCATGATCAAGATTTATTTCTGAAGACTTAAAAAACATTTCTCGGATATATTTAAGTAAGCTATCATTAGCACCACTAAAAAGAAATATAAAAAAAGGAAGAATTATCTTTCTAATATCAAATTCTTCAGTTTTTTCTTTTTTAAATATTAAATAGAAAGAAACAATTGAAAGAATTAGTCCAACAATTTTTACCGTATTTAATGTTTCATATTCGTATAAATATGCACCAAGAAAAACTGGTATTAAAACGGACATTTTACTAGCTACAGAAGTGATAGCAATACCAGCTTTTTGGGTACTAATCGCAAATAATAAAAAGGAGAGCATAAATAATACCCCTAGAACAGCAGAATATGGAAACCAATCAAGTGTGGAAACTGTAGATAAGGGAATATCTCCTTTGTAAAAGAAATATGAAACAAGAGAAGCAATAGCGTAGTTAATAATAATAGCCTGTGGATTATTAATTTTATAATAATCGAATATTCTAAATGTTAAGAATATGCTAACGAAAAATAGTATTGAAACTATTAAAAAAATTATTCCCATATGTTGTTATAATAATGCATTATTGTGTCATTTGAAAACCTAAAATTATCGCAATGTTTTTGATTAAGAATTGGTGCAGATAATCCTTTACCAAAAGTTTTATCCCCAATTAATACTCGTGCTTCATCCCATAATTGTTCATCAATAAAGGATTGTAATAATTGCTGTCCTCCTTCTATAATTACGCTTTGAATTTCTATCTTATAAAGATAATCTAGAACCTGTTTTATTGGATTCTCATTAAAGTCAATACTAATAAATTCAGTATTTGATTTGTTTTTCACTTCTTTATTTGTGAAAATAATTGTTGGAATAGTGTTATCAAGCAGTTTAGATGAAAAATTTATTTTATTAAATTCAGATATTAGAATTCTAAGTGGATTTTTCCCATACCATTCGCGGGTATCCAGCTTAGGATTATCATTTATTGCAGTTCCAGCACCAACCATAATAGAGCTTTCTTCGCTCCGCCATTTATGAACTATCATTCTTAAGTTAGGATGTGTAATCCAGTTTATTCCGATAGGGTCACTTGGTTTTCTAATAACATCAATAAAAGCATCAAGTGTTTGTGCCCATTTTAGAATTATATATGGGCGCTTATTAGAATGGTAAGTAAAGAATGCTTTGTTAAGCTCTAGACTTTCTTTTTCTAGAATGCCAACTTCAACTTCAATTCCTGCATTTTGCATTCTTTCAATTCCTTTTCCTGCAACTTTAGCAAAGGAATCTTTACAACCAACTACAACTCTTTTAAGTTTCTTTGCAACAATTAAATCGGAGCAAGGAGGTGTTTTTCCATAATGTGCGCAAGGTTCTAGATTGACATAAAGTGTTGCCTCTGAAAGAAGATTTTTGTTTTTAACGCTATTAATAGCATTAACTTCTGCATGAGCCTTGCCATATTCTTTATGGTAAGATTCTCCTATAATTTTCCCATCATATACAATTACGCATCCAACCATAGGGTTAGGTTTTACATTGGTTCTGCCTTTTACGGCAAGATCCAAGCATCTTTGCATATATATGTTGTCAATATTATTGTTCATGTTTTATCTGAAATGACTAAAATCATCTTTTATAGGACCTTCTTCTATTTCATCGAAATTGTAAATATCTTCATATGCCATTAATATTACTGCATAGGATAGGGGAATCGTAATTAGTACACCAAATCCTAGGGCAAGTAATCCTAAAATATTAATTCCAATTATCATTAAGCCAAAAAGAAATGCTTCTGTAAAGTTCTTAGTAATTATTATTCTGCTGGATTCCATGGCAGCCCAAAAATCTAATTTACCAAAGACTACTAGAGGCATAGCAAAAAGATAAATAACACTAAAGAATATTCCAGGAATAACAAGAAGAATCATGCCAATGGAAATAATTAGACCTGATAGCATAGATACAATCATTACTGGCATAAACATTCTAAAACCATCAAAGAAATTACTAAAACTAATATGTTCACCCTTTCTTATTTTATTTATTGTAAGGTAATAACCAGCAGATATTGGACCTGCAACTATCATTTGTGCTATTTGCCCAAAGTCAGGGTTTCTTAATGAGATATATAAGAAACCAACGTATAGAGCAGTAAATGCAGATAGTAGCACCCAATGAGGAGAAATAAGATTCCAAGCTTTTTGAAAGTAGTATACTTTATTAAAGTAATAACCCTTTTCTCCAAGTTCGTTAGCTTTATATGAAATATTCTGTTGCATATTGTTCAGTATTGTAAGTAAAAAGCCACTTCTTTTGAGAGCGGCTTTCTATATTTTGTTAAAATGAAGCTCTAATTCTCTGTGAGAATAACGTCATCATATTCTTGTTCAAACTGTAGCTTATGGCTGGCTTCTTCTAGAGCTAGTAGGTTAAATAAATCTTTTAATTCTTCAGAAGGTGACATTTTTGAAAGATTCTTATAAAGCTTAAACGCTGCTTTTTCCTTTTTCATTGCCACTATTAGTACTTGCTGATAGGTCATATCTGCAGTTGGCTTAACAGGAACAAGATAATCAGAAATCATAAGGTCTTGGACTTTCTCATTAGTAATCACTGAGAAGCTACCATCCATTTTTATCTTCATTAATTTAGCTTTATGCTCCATTTCTTCCTTTACAAATTCGTAGAAAGTTTCTTTTACATCATTACTTTTAGCTTGTTCTGCTAACTCACTATAAAAATCTATTGCTTCTTGCTCCTGATTGATAGCGAAAGTAATTACTTCATTAATATCTTTAAATTGTTTCATGATAAATAGCTTTAAGGTTAATAACTAGAATTTCTCAGAGTGAATTTGTCCTTCTGGATTTTTCCTGCTCCATTCAGAGAAATTATCTTTCTCCAATGCTTCAGTCATATCTGAAATCATTCTTGGATTTCCACAAAGAAATACATGAGTATTTGTTGCTTCTGGTTTAAAACCCCAAGTTTCTTCCATAATTCCAGCATTCCACATATCTTGAATAAAATCAACATGCCCTGTCCAAGGAGTCATTTCTTTCTCAGGATCAGTAATTGTTGGTAGATATTTGAAATTAGGAGTTAATGTCTGCAATAAGTCTAGTTCAGAAGAATATCCTAAATCCCATGAGTTAGCAGCGCCATGAATAATAGCTAATTTTCCTGTTCTTTGTAATGCATTAGAACGAAGCATACTCATATAAGGAGCAACACCAGTACCAGTTGCAATAAGTACAATATTCTGGTCATTAGGAATTTGATCTAGAGTAAACATTCCAACAAACTTATTACCAACACCAACGCGGTCACCAATCTTTAATTCAAATAGGCGAGGAGTAAGTGCTCCTGAATGTACTAGTGTAATATAAAATTCTAAGAATTCTTTTGACCTTGAAGATGAAGCAATAGAATAAGCTTTTTTAATCATTTTATCTGGGTCAACGGGTTCTCTGTCAGGAGTAGACTCAGCACAACGAGGAGCAGAACCTGGTAGGAAGAGTGCACAAAATTGTCCAGATTTAAAATCAGGTAATTCCCAGCCATCTGGTGCAATCCTAAATACTTTCATTGTTGGTGAAATTTGAACTACTTGGGTAACAATGCCATTTAAATCATTCATAATTATATTTATATTTAATATATTAAATTTATCTACTCTATATTCCCAAAATGCTTCATAAATTGAATTCTTTCAAACGCAATAGTGTTATTATCGCTATCGAAAGACATTTTTCCTTTAAAACTCTCTACATTAGAAAAAGATTTTCTTTCCATCCAATCTTCCATATCCTTAATTATTGTTTGAATATGTTCAGGCCCATTTTTATAAATACTTGAAGCAATTTGAACAGCTGTTGCACCAGCAAGAATCTGTTTTATAACATCTCCACCTGTATGTATACCCGTTGTAGCAGCAATAGGAACTTCTATAACATTGCTCATTATCGCTACCCATCTTAGAGAATCTGATATGTCTTCAGAGCTAGAGAAAACGCCTGTAGATGTAATTTTCATATTCTCAATATCAATATCAGGACTGAAATATCTATTAAATAGTACAAAAGCATCAACATATCCAGTCCAGCTGATTTTCTTAATTAGATTTGCTAAACCAGCAGAATATTGCCCCATCTTTATTGCAATGGGTAGATTAGTAGTTTTTCTTATTTTTTCAAGAATATCAAAATAGCGTTTTTCATTATCTTCGCTACTTACATTATGGTCTGAAGGAAGTAACCCAATATTTAATTCTAGGGCATCAGCTCCAGCTGATTCAATTTCTTTAGTAAATTCAGCCCATTCACGATCGCTCACACAGTTTATTGATGCTATTATTGGAATATTAACGCTCTTTTTAGCTTCTTTTATTAATGTTATATAATCAGAAATACTATTATCTCTTAAACTATTAGTTATATAATCGTTAACATCATAACCATAGCTTTGGTCTAAAGAAATGCTATGAGCAGCATCAGCGAGAATTTGTTCTTCAAATAATGACTTGAGAACTACTGCCGCAGCACCATTTTCTTCAAGCTTAATTATCTTCTCAACACTATTAGTTAGTCCAGAGCTTGCTATTATTATAGGATTTTTGAGTTTTAATCCTAAATATTCTGTTTCTAAATTTGTCATTAGCTTACTAAGTTGGTTCTGTAATATATTGTAAATCACGATTGTATCGTGCTGTTGTTAAATAATAATGAGGTGGTAAATGTAGAAAAAAAATCACGAAAAATAGCAATTAATATTTATAAAATTGTATCTGAATTATAGACATAAAAAAAGCTTAGTTAGAATTGAAAAATCAATCTAAATAAGCTTTTCACCATAGTAAAATATAGTAACCTGAGTTCGATGTAAGCTTTGCTTACATCGAACTCAGGTTAGTAGTTTACTTAGCTACTTCAACAGCAACTTCATCACTTTGCCATAATCCATGTTTAGTGCAGTATGCATGAGCAATAAGCTTCATATTTTTAGTAGGAACTATATAGAAATCAACTTCTAAATTAGCAGGTGCATTTCCCATTGCTCCAGCGCTAAAGCTTGCTTCTGCAAGAAAACGTTCTCCATCCCATAATTGAACCCATTGAATAAAATGATCAAAATCATCTGGGTGCTTATACTCGTCACCAACTTGAACTTTTACTTTAAATTTTTCACCTGCATTTGCGCTATTTTCACAATGTACAAATGCTGAATGACGGTCAATATAATCTTTTTTAGCTTCTCTATCTATTTCTGAAATATCTTGATATCTGTTAATTTTCATGGTATTAATGTTTTTAAATGTTTATAATGTTTTTTTGTTTAAAGTATCTCCAATTTTGCAAATTGGAGATACTTATTGTTCTTTAAAGCTACTTAGGCTTTTTTTGCTAAATATTCAGCTACTCCTTCATGAGATGCAGTCATAGCTTCGTCACCTGGCTTCCAGTTTGCAGGGCAAACTTCACCATGTGTTTCAAAATATTGTAAAGCGTCAACCATACGGATTGCTTCATCAATGCTACGTCCTAAAGGAAGGTCGTTAATTACATTATGACGTACAATTCCATCTTTGTCGATTAAGAATAGACCACGATAAGCTACAGGAGCACCTTTGAAAGTTGCATTTCCTTCATCATCATAATCATACTCACCTGCAAGCACACCATAATTTTCAGCAATAGTTTTGCTTAAATCAGATACTAATGGATATTTTACTCCTTTAATTCCACCATCTTTTAACTCAGTGTTTAGCCATGCCCAATGAGAGAATTCTGAATCTACAGAACATCCTACAACAGCAACGTTTCTTTTGTCAAACTCTTCCATCTTTTCTTGGAATGCTATAATCTCTGTTGGACATACAAAAGTGAAGTCTAGAGGGTAAAAGAAAAAAACTACATGTTTCTTACCAATAAATTGATCTAAAGAGAATCCTTCAGTGATTTCACCACCATTAATTACTGCATTTGCTACGAATTTTGGGGCTTTTTTTCCAATTAAATTTTCCATT
>QMPB01000085.1 GCA_003648395.1 Bacteroidota bacterium | reverse complement strand
TTTCCCTATTACTGCGTTAAATATTATTTCCATAGCTACGGCTATGCAAATAATTTTTGCCTTCTAATAGGAAAATATATTCCAATTTATTTATAGCGTATTTTGATACCAAATTGGTATAAATTATCATGTAATATATTAGGTTATCTAATAGAATACTAGTATCTTCAGATTCTAAATTAGAGATATTGATACCATTTATTTTTCAATGCTGCAGGTATAATGTCAACTTAGAAGCAATGAATAATATCGGCAAGTTTGCTTCTTAATATGTATAAAATAAAAATAATAATTACTCAGTTGATATACAGGCATTTAAGTTTTAGAGGTCCTTTGTGTTTGCTATGAATAATACGGGTTAAAATAAGGTAGATTAGAGGAAGATCGTATATGTTTATAATTCATACAAAGTACTTCTTAGATTGGTTTTTAAGTAAATCAAGAAATTTTTGAATTAATCAATTATTATTCAATGTTTTAGTCATTGAATTTGTTCAATATTAATATTTTGAATTTTGTTTCCAGAGGGATAAATTTACTTATTAAATTATGTATTAGGATGTTTTTTAAAGTCAAATCCTAAATTCCCTCCAACAACTCCTTAATAATTAGAGTAAGTTTAGGTTCAGCAGCACGGGCAGCTGCCAGTACTTCTTCATGAGATACATTTTCAACTATTCCTTCAACGCCAAGATCGGTAACTATTGAAGCAGCAAAAACAGGAATACCAGCATGGCGAGCAATTATGGCTTCTGGTACAGTACTCATACCCACAGTGTCGCCACCGATAATTCTAAAAAACTTATACTCAGCAGGAGTTTCAAAAGTAGGACCTGAAGTTCCTACATAAACTCCTTGGTGAACTTTAAGATTATTTTTTTCTGCTATTTCTATTGATTTTGCAATAAGTTTTCTGTCATAAATCTCACTCATATCAGGAAAACGCGGTCCAAGTCTTTCATCATTATGTCCCATTAATGGATTGTCGGGGAATAGATTAATATGGTCGTTGATAATCATTATATCACCTACTTTAAAGTCAGGATTCATTCCGCCGGCAGCATTAGAAAGTATTAGTAGTTTTATTCCCAACTCCTTCATAACTCGAATTGGAAAGCTAATATCTTTCATACTATAGCCTTCGTAAAAATGAAATCTACCTTGCATTGCAACAACATTTTTTCCTCCTAGTTTACCAAAAACTAATCTACCTTGATGTCCTTTAACAGTAGAAACTGGAAAGTTAGGAATGTCTGAATATGAAATACTTGCAATTTCTTCAATTTGATTTCCTAGGTTTCCCAAACCAGAACCTAATACTATTCCAATTTGTGGGTTAAAATCTGTTTTAGTTCTGATGTATGTTGTAGTCTGATTTATTTTCTCGTACATAATTAATTATTTTCTTGTTAAATACTTTATCTAATTCTGCAATAAATGAAATCTTAATTGGCAGAATGAATACCCCTAAGTTGTCAAAAGCTGTACCTTTAGTAACAGCCCTTAGTCGTATTGCGTCTTTTTCGCTAATTATTATTATTTTATTTTGCTTGGCAAAACTATTAAATTTTTTAATAAAAGCAGAAATATCATTTTTATTAAAAATATAATGGTCTCTAAACTCTAAATGTTCAAGTTTAGTAGGTTTATATTTTATGTTAATATAATCAATCATTGCTCTTGGTGTTGCTAAAGCACTAATAACCAAAACATTTTCAATTTGCTTATTTAAAGTAATATTTCCATAAGGGATTAGCTCACTATAATTAATACTTGAAAATAATACCTCAGAATTAGTAAATTTATGAATTTCTTTTCTCAAGCCTTCTTTTTTTGCTCGTGAAACATCTTCTGGGCACTTTGTAATTACAACCAAATCTGATCTATTTGCTGCCGTAGGGTATTCTCTTAATCTTCCAAAAGGCATTGATTTATCTTTTGTAAATATTTTACTATAATCTGACAGAAGAATATTAAAACCAGCTTTTATTGCTCTATGTTGGTAAGCATCGTCAAGAAGAATAACGTCAATATCTGGATAATCAAATAATATTTTAGTTATTGCTTCTACTCTATCTTCACCCACAAAGACTTTAATTTTTGAGTATTTCTGCTTAATTTGTAAAGGTTCATCACCACTTTCTGCGACTGAAGAATTACTTAAAACTTCTCTAAATCCTTTAGTTTTACGCCCATAACCTCTACTTAGGGTAGCAATATTAAATTCTGGCACGAGTAAGTCAATGATATACTCAATATGGGGAGTTTTACCACTGCCACCAACAGCCAAATTACCCACATTAATAATGGGTAAATCAAATTCAGAGGCTTTGAATATTCCTTTATCAAATAGATAGTTCCTAATAGAGTTAATAAACGCGTACATAGATTTAAATATTTAACGAAAGTACGAATATATTGTTAATTAGTATTCGTCAATATTTTATTATCGGAATTCTCTGCCAATAGCAAGGATAGGAGATAAGCTTAAAGCATTAGCAAATTTTTGTATTTTAGCGTACTCAAGTAAAGCCTATGAAACAATTATATTTTTTCTTTTTTCTTTTGATAATAATTAGTGGTTCTTCAATTTCAGCTCAAAATATTCCCGCAAATATTGGTGCAGCAGAATCTGGTATGGGAGGTATAGGAGTAGCCTCAACAGATATTTGGAGTGCTTCTAATAATCAGGCGGCATTAGGTTTTAATAAAAATTATGGTGCTGGTTTTTATTATGAAAACAGATTTATGACAAAAGAGTTAAGTCTAAATGCTCTTACACTGGTGCTTCCTACTGGTAAAGGTTCTTTTGCAGCTAATATATCATATTTTGGTTTTTCGCAATATAATGAAAAGAAAATTGGGCTTGCTTATGGCATGGCTCTTTCAAAACGCTTTGCAATTGGTGTTCAGCTAGATTATTTGAACACTACAATTGGGAATAATTATGGAAGTAAATCAGTTTATACTTTTGAAATTGGCATAATGTCTAAGCTTACCGAGGACATTACTCTTGGCGTGCATGTTTTTAATCCTATTCAAGCCAAATTTAACGATTATAATAGTGAACGATTGGCGCTGTTGATGAAACTTGGTTTGCAATGGAAATTATCTGATAATTTTACTGCCGCTGCCGAGGTTCACAGCGATATTAATAATGAACTAATTGTTAGAGGAGGTTTGGAATATAAAATTAAGAAGATTCTTTATGCTAGAATAGGATTAAGTAACAATCCCAATATTTTTAGTTTTGGAGTTGGATTGCAATTTAATTCACTTAGGCTAGATTTTAGTTCTTCAATGCATCAAGTATTAGGCTATTCCCCTCAATTATCTCTTATTTATCAATTTAAAAAATAAAATAAGGTGATAAAATTTCGATATTTATTTATTCTGACATTCTTTATACTTATTAGTATTCAGCATATTTCTGCACAGAAAAATGACGAGCAAGCTAAAGAAATAATAGAGCAAAGAATAGAAGAGTTATCATCGAGAACAGATATGGAATTTGATTTTTCAGAACTATATGACCACTTTATTTATCTCTATGAACATCCAATAAATATTAACTATGCTGATGAAGAGGAATTACAATCTTTATTGTTTTTAAATGATAATCAGATTGCAGACATTATTATTGAAAGAAGGAAAAGAGGAGGTTTTAAAACTCTTTATGAATTAAAGGATTTAGAAACATTTTATGTTGATTTGATATTGACTATAAAGCCTTTTGTAACTCTTGATAAAATAGAAAAAGCAGAACCTCTTCATTTTAAAAACATGTTGAAATACGGCAAAAACCAAGTCTTAATACGCTACGGAAGAGTGCTCGAAGAACAGGAAGGCTATGCGCCAATTGACGATTCTACTTTGGCGGCTAAACCAAATTCAAGATATTTGGGTAATAAAAACAAGCTGTATTTTAGGTATAAATACAAATATCGAGATATTGTTAGTTTCGGAATACTTGGCGATAAAGATGCAGGGGAGGAATTTTTTAGTGGAAACAATGCTACAGGTTTTGATTTTTATTCTGCCCATTTTTTTATAAAGAATCAAGGAAAACTTAAAGCTTTGGCATTGGGTGATTACCATGTTGAGTTTGGTCAAGGACTTACAATGTGGTCTGGAATGGCTTTTGGTAAATCAACTACGTCAATAGATTTAAAACGTAAGGCTAGAGGTTTAAGAGCAAATACTTCTGCCAATGAAGTACTATTTCTAAGAGGAGCTGCTGCTACTTTTGAGATATTACCGAGCCTTGATATTACAACTTTTTATTCCAATAGGGGTTTAGATGCTGGTGTAAATATTAAAGATACTAGCGATACTGAAGAATTAATCTTTTCTACAATTCAAGAAAGCGGTTTACACCGCACACCTTCTGAAATGGCCAATAAACATGCAGTAAATGAACAGCTTTTTGGAGGAAATATTAATTATCGTAAAGACGCATTACACATTGGTATGACAGCCTATGGAACAGTATTTGGCAATGAGTTAATAAAAGATGTTGCCCCTTATCAAATGTATGATTTTCAAGGTAAAGAAAACTTTAATATAGGAACAGATTTCTCATACTCAAATAGATATGTAAGTGTTTATGGCGAATTAGCTATGAGTAAGAATAAAGGAAAGGCTATGCTTTTGGGGGCATTATTCAATCTCCATCCACGAATTACTTTTTCTGTTTATTATCGTAATTTGCAGAAAGAATATCAGAATTTCTATGCAATTCCTATGTCGGAAGGAGGAAAAGCTCAAAATGAAGAAGGTGTTTATTTTGGTTCTCTGATTAATATTGGTACTAGGAGTAACCTTCGTCTTTATTATGATATGTTTAAGTTTCCATGGCTTAAATTTAGAATTAATACACCATCTCATGGAAATGAATTTTCCATACAATACGAAAGAAATCATAATAGGCATCTCAGCTATTATGTGAGATATATGTTTGAAGAGAAATTGTTAAATTTTAATGATGATGAAAAATCAATTACTGAAGTTACTGCTAAAAAAAGACAGAATATACGTTTTCATTTGAGTTATAAAGTAAGTCATCAAATACGTTTGCAATCCCGATTAACTATCTCAAAGTATCAACAAGAACCAATGAGTATTAGCAGTGGGTATTTGCTATATCAAGATATATCTTATGCGCCAGATAATATTCCCATAAAGTTACATTTTCGCTATGCTATATTCAACACCGATGATTATGATACAAGAATATATGCTTATGAAAATAATGTATTATATAAATTTAGTGTGCCAGCATATTATTATCAAGGACAGAAATATTATATATTACTAAATTATAAATTGAGTAATGCATTATCTTTTTGGCTGCGTTTTGATCAAACATTTTATAATAACAGAACAACTATTAGCAGCGGTTTAGAAGAAATTCAAGGAAATACGAGGAGTGAGATTACGGCTCAACTTAGGTGGAAGTTTTAGTTTTTAAAATGGTGATTTGTGTATTTGGTTATTTGAGTTGTCCAACCGCCAACAGAGAACTGTCCACTTTATTATTTTCTCCCAAAATCCGCAGGAATTTCACCCCAAACGGCAGTTTCCCATTTTAGAATTTTATTCTCCCAAGTGTTGGATTTTATCCAAATTAATGCCCTATCAACCATTTTAAAAAGATCCTCTGTTTTGGCATTTCTTTCAAGATTAGTTTTAATGGCTTTCTTTCTGACCCACGACATAGCTGTCATTGAATCAGAATATATTGGCATAGAATTATTCTGACTTTTCAATAAGGCCAAACCATGTACTAATGCTAAAAACTCACCAATATTTACAGTTCCCAATGGAAAAGGACCCTGATGAAATATTAGCTTACCGCTTGCAGTATCTACACCTTGATATTCTAATGGACCAGGGTTTCCGCTACATGCTGCATCAACACTTAATGTATTTTTAATGGGAGATCCTATTTTTTTATTCTGATATTTTTTAAGCATTATAGGTTCTATATAGTTGTCTCCCATATATTTCCCCGGGTTCTCAGTATATGCTTTTTTAGCAATTTCTATATTCTGAAAAGCTTTAAAAACGGGAGAAGCAAAACCATGAACTTGCTTTTTACACTCTTCCCAAGTAGTATAAACACCAGGTTTATTACCTTTCCAAACTACGTAATATTTTTGCTTTTTTTTACTCATATTTCATTTGATAATCAAAGATTTGGGGCTTTACTACCTAAATCAACAGATAAGATAGAGACAATAGATTCATGAATTATTGTTATTGAAAAGTATATTGAAAAGTGGTACATAGAACTTCATTAAACATGCCTGCATCCCATCTAAAATGTGCTTGTTCGGGTTTTGGTCTAAGAGCTAGAATTGAATATCCATATCGCAAAGAAATTCCCCACTTATTATTTATCTTATAATGTAAACCGGCAAAAGCTGAAAAATCTAGTTTTTTAAGGTCTGGAACATCGGGGTCTCGATAGAATTCTCCGTGCTCATCAAATTCTCGATAATTTATTAAGTACGCAAACTGAAGGCCAGCTTCAATCTCCAAAGGTTTAATAATTCTAAATATATACATTATTGGTACTTCAACATAATTCATTCTCAACAAATATGAATCGTAAATACCATCACTTGGTTTAGCATTTTTTCTACTTCCTTTTTGAATAAAATTAAATTCTAATTGAGCTTTTCCTAATCTCCCCAATGGTCTACTAACATATACACCAGCAAATATTCCTGCCTTATTAAATCCACTTAATCCATCACCAGTTACCTGAGTTCCAGTCATGCCAAGTTGTGCTCCGGCTGAGAAGTCTTGAGATTTGACACTAATACTTACTAAAATAAATAGTGAGATTATCAATACTTTAATCATTAGCTATCTGTTTTATAGTTATTGACAAAAATATGGTTTTAATTAGAATAAATGAAAAAAATGATAGAATAATTCTGTAGAATGAATTCACTGATATTAAATATACGCACTGCAAATGCACCTTAATTATAAAAATAAAATTGCTAAAATGTTAAACGTTTGTAAGTTGTTATGAAGACTACTAACTAAAGATTCCCACTCCCAGTTACTAGTTTAGCATCCCTATCATAGATTTATAGGTAGTTCCAGTTTTCCATTTTATATCAGCAATAGATCTTTCTTTGAATTTCTTAAGAAATATAATGCTTATTTCCTCTACAATATCACCATAGATACAATCCAAAAATGGGCAAATGGGATTATGTTCGGTACAGAAATCATTTGCTGATTTGCCTTCTATTAGTTCGTAAATTTCAAGTAGGCTGATTTTGTTAGCATCTTTAATAAGACTAAAGCCCCCTTTTGGGCCCCTATTAGATTTTAAATAACCTTGTTTTACAAGTATTTGCAGAATTTTGCTTAAATGGTTTTTTGAGAAACCAGTTAATTTAGCAATATGTGTTGCATTAATATGTTTATCTAACTTTGCTATTAAGGCTAAGCTATGAATAGCAATAGAACTTGCTTCAGAAATATTTATTAATTTATGCATGCGATAGTTATTTGTGCAAATATACACTTTTTGGTAATGCAGTACTTGAATAATCAGTAATTTTGCAAGATAAAGCAATAATCATCACCTTTTAAGATATAAAACATTTATAAAGTTTGATTTTTCTAGCTATTTCAAGAATAATATTATTGTTAAGCTTTTTTTAAAAAAACATATCTTTGCACAAATAAAATCATTTGGTACAGTATGCAAACAATTCAGTTAAAGGATAAGAAATTTAAAACTCATATTTCTTCAGAGGAAATACTTAAGCAGGTTAGTAGAGTAGCTCTAGAAATAGCAAAAGATTACAAAGAACGGAATCCCATATTTCTAGTGGTTCTAAATGGAGCTTTTATGTTTGCAAGCGATCTTATGAAGTCATATCCATATTTTTGTGAAGTATCATTCGTGAAATTAGCTTCTTATGAAGGAACAGAGTCTTCGGAAAAAGTAAAGCAATTAATTGGTCTTAATCATAGTATTGATGGGCGAGATATTGTAATTATTGAGGATATTGTTGATACAGGAATTACTATGAGTGACCTGCTTAGTGATTTAGATGAGAGAAAGCCTGCAAGCATAAGAATTGCCACTCTTTTCTTTAAGCCAGAATCTTTTCAAAAGGATTATAAGGTAGATTATATTGGATTTGAAATAGCGAATGATTTTATTGTTGGTTATGGATTAGACTACGATCAATTAGGACGAAATTTGAAAGACATATATATTATTACAGACTAAAAAACAATTACTATGTTTAATATTGCATTATTTGGTCCTCCGGGCGCAGGAAAAGGAACACAATCAAAATATTTGATTGAAAAGTATAACCTAACATATATTTCCACAGGTGATATTCTTAGAAAGGAAATAGCAGAAGAAAGCTTATTAGGCTTAAAAGCTAAAGATGTAATTGCACGTGGAGGTTTGGTTAGTGACGATTTGATTGTTCAAATTATAGAAAAAAGAATTACAGATGAAGCTAAAGATGGAATATTATTCGACGGATTCCCTAGAACTGTAGTTCAAGCATATATTTTAGATGGTTTATTATCTAAACTAAATACTTCTCTTAACTTTATGCTTAGTCTTGAAGTACCAAAAGAAGAATTAGTTACCCGACTTGTAGAAAGAGGGAAATCTTCTGGTAGATCTGATGACAATCTTGTTGTTATAGAGCAAAGGCTGAAAGAATATGAAGATAAAACAATGCCTCTTATTGAATTTTATAAAGATAGAGGTAAATATATTTCTATTAATGGTGTTGGTGAAATTAGCGATATAACTAAAAGATTAACCGATGCTATTGAGAAAACTCTAAAACGTAAGTATTTCAATATTGTAGTTACTGGAAAACCAGGTTCTGGAAGAGGAACACAAGCTAAATTACTTGCTGCAGAGCATAATCTTGCTTATATTTCTACTGGTAAAATAATGCGTCAAGAGATTGAAGCAGGGACAATGCTAGGAAAAAAATGCCAAGAATTTATGGAAAAAGGAGATTTGGTTCCCGATGAATATCCAATTAGAATTATTGAGAAAGTAATTAGAGATAATCCTCATGTTAATGGTTATGTATTTAAAGGATTCCCACGTTCACTGGTTCAAGCTTATATCCTAGATGGTCTTTTAAAGAAAATAAATTCTAAAGTCGATTTAGCAATTGAATTAGATACTAGTACTTTAACATCAATAAAACGTCTTTCTCAGAGAAGTAAATCTGATAAAGCTCGTACTTATGATATGAGTACAGATGTTATTATACATCGTCTTGAAGAATGGGAAAACACCATTAAGAAAGATGTTTCTGCATTCTATTCAGTACAGAATAAAGTTCTGCACATGGATGGAAGTGGAGAAGATATAGAAGTTTTTGATAAAATTAATAAAGCGGTTTCCGAACTGATAAAAAGATAAATATGGCAGGAACTAACTTTGTTGATTATGTAAAAATCCATTGTAAATCAGGTAATGGAGGTCCCGGATCAACGCATATGCGTAGAGAAAAATATATCCCAAAAGGGGGTCCTGATGGTGGAGATGGCGGCAGAGGTGGTCATGTTATTGCAAGAGGTAACGCACAGTTTTGGACTTTACTTCATTTACGATATACTAAACATATTAAAGCCGAACACGGAGAATCTGGAAGTAAGCAACAAAGCTCAGGTGCTATAGGCGATGATAAAATTATTGATATTCCTTTGGGAACAATAATAAGAGATGCTGAAACTGGTATAGAAATAGGTGAAATAACCAAAGATGGTCAAGAGATAATTATCAAAAAAGGAGGCCGTGGAGGTCAAGGAAATGTTCATTTTAAGACAGCCATAAATCAAGCACCAACTTATGCACAACCAGGCGAAGAACTAGAAGAAGGTTGGGTAATAATGGAGCTAAAGATAATGGCAGATGTTGGTCTTGTTGGATTTCCTAGTGCTGGTAAATCTACTCTTCTTTCTGTTGTTTCTGCCGCTAAACCAGAAATTGCAGATTATCCTTTTACCACTCTAAAACCAAACCTTGGCATTGTACCATATCGTGATAATAAGTCATTTATTATGGCTGATATCCCAGGCATTATAGAAGGAGCTCACGAAGGTAAAGGTTTAGGATTGAGATTTTTGCGCCATATCGAACGTAATTCTACTCTTTTGTTCATGGTTCCCATTGATTCTGACGATATTGATAAAGAATATCGAATATTATTGAATGAACTTAAGCAGTATAATCCTGAATTATTGGATAAATCTAGATTATTAGCAATTACTAAGTCCGATATTTTTGATGATGAAATGATAGAGGATTTGAAACCAGAATTACCAACAGATATTGATACAATATTTATTTCAGCAATTACAAATAAAGGTATTAGTGAGCTAAAAGACTTGCTATGGAATAAAATGACTGAACCAGTAATATAATAATCAATTATGGATCATATTATTCAAATCGACACAGATGTTTTTCTGTTTTTAAACGGTTTGCATAATTCATTTTTCGATTTTATTATGTATTGGGTTTCTACAACTGTTTTATGGATTCCTCTATGGTTATATTTTATTTATCTTCTAATTTCCGAATATAAAAAACAAGCGGTATGGCTTATTGTTGCTTTACTTGTGGCAGTATCTCTTGCTGATTCTATTTCAGTGCATCTTTTTAAGAATGTTTTTGAGCGATTACGCCCTTGTCATAATGAAGAGATAGCCAGTTTAGTGCATATAGTAAGAGATCATTGCGGAGGGAAATACGGTTTTGTAAGTTCTCATGCCGCCAATATGTTTGCCATAGCGGTTTTTATGGGAAAT
The DNA here is from genome assembly GCA_003648395.1 of Bacteroidota bacterium. The sequence goes on along the minus strand of QMPB01000085.1, from coordinate 848 downwards.
GCTCTTAAACCAAAATTCAAATATGCTTTCGTATTATTATTACTTTGGGCAACGTTAATATCCTATAGTAGAATATATCTTGGAGTTCATTATCCCGCAGATGTAATTGGCGGCGGGCTTTTGGGAAGCCTTATAGCGTTTGTTATTTGGAGGGCGATTAGTCGAACGGTGAGTAATGATGAGGAGTAGGGTGTTCGTATAAATAAGTTGGATAGCATTTGAGTAAGATAACTCGATTGTTTTTCATATATAAATAGAATTAACTCACCTAAAAGTGATTTTACTAAATTTAGTGCGGCTTGTAGAAGGGTAGTAGAAAATGATATCAGAAATGCAAAATTTGGTTATTTTGAAGAAAATTCAAAAAAAGGAATGGTGAAATGTCAAGAATCAGGAGAATTACTTTCATGGAAAGAATTAGTTATTGACCATAGACAGCTCAATACATTTTCTGTAATAGTTGATAGGTTTATTGAGGTTTTTAAAAATAACATTTCTGCAGTGCATCTAAAACTCTAAGCTTATGATTGGGTAATTTGCTTTTAGTATTAAGGATTGGAAGAAAGTTATGGATAACAGCCGCAATATTATCGCTAGACATTTTTAGCTGCATACAAATAGTCTAAGCATCCAAACTTCTTTCTATCTTCAATTTGCGAAGTTTGGGAGAGTACCACAGGAATCTTATTCGGTCTATTAATAGATGGTAGAGATAATTCAAGGTTCTCTTTGCCAAATAACTGATAAAGTTTGCGTAGCCCATAAACCAAATGCTTATACGAACTCAGAGCATCTGTATCTCGCTGAATTAGATAATAAAGGTATTCTTCTAACTCATCAATTTCGAT
>QMPB01000084.1 GCA_003648395.1 Bacteroidota bacterium | reverse complement strand
TTTGAAACAAGCAGAAGAACATCTAAATAAACAATCAATATAATGACCCCATTTTTAAAACAAATAGCTCAGAAGCTACTTAATCTAAAACAAGATGAGTTAGAAAGCACATTAGTGATTGTACCTAGTAGAAGAGCCAAAACATATATTCTAAAATATATATCGGAGTCAATTGATAAGCCCATATATACACCTGAGATTGTATCGATAAACGATTTTATATATAACCAAACTGAGCTGATGGAAGCCGATCCAATGGATATGCTAATGCAGCTTTATGAAGTACACCGTAAAATAGAGAAGAATAGTGCTCAAAGCCTTGATCAGTTTAGTACTTGGGCGGATTTATTGCTCTCCGATTTCAACGATATTGACCTATATATGGTTCCTGTAGATAGATTGTTCTCTTATTTAAGCGATGCCAAAGAGATTGAGAAATGGGACCTTGACCCTCAGAAACTAACTGAGCAAGAGAAAAATTATCTGAAATTCTATAAAAAGCTATATATCTATTATATAGAATTGAATAAAGCTCTATTGAAGAATAATACTGCTTACCAAGGAATGGCCTTTAGATTTATGGCTGAGCAGAGTTCTTATAAAAATATAAATTATTCTAATATATATATTGCTGGTTTCAATGCTTTTACAAAATCTGAGGAAACTATAATTAAAATGCTTGAAGTAGAGTATTCTGCTGAAATAATTTGGGATATTGATAAATACTATTTTGAGAATAAAAGCCATGAGGCTGGTCGCTCATTACGCAAACACCTTTATAATAAAGACCTTAATAAAATACAAATTATTGAAGATAACTGGCTTAATGATAATAAGAAGATAAACATTTACGGTGTTGACGGAAACGTAGCTCAGGTAAAACTTGCGGTAGATTTATTACAAAAACAAATTGAGAAGGACCCGAAAATTATAGAAAACACTGCGCTAGTACTTGGCAGCGAAGACCTTTTATTGCCTGTTATTAACTCCATTCCCGAAAGCATAAATAGCTTTAATCTCACCATGTCGTATCCGCTAAGGCTGCATAATGGCTATGAGCTAATAACTTTAGTTTTAAATCTTTATAACGATTATAAATTTGAGAAGGACAATACTTCTGACTTAAGTATTTACTATAAATACTTTACTAATTTCTTGCTACATCCATATATTCAGCAGTATTTACCAAATAATACATCCAAAGACTTATGCAATGAAATAAATAAGAACAATACTCAACGAATTGACAAAAAATATTTGGATAGCATTAGTTCCAAATCAATGGAATTAAGGAAATTGATAGAACTTCTACTAGAAATTAAAAGAGATGTACGATCAAGTATTGATATAATAATAAGCATCTTTGAGCTTATTAATGACAATGAGAGTCAGGCATGGGAGAAGTCATTTTTGAGTCATTATATTGAAGTTTTAATGAAACTTAAGGAGAGTTTGGCAATAGTAACACATATCGAAAAGCTTAATACCATAAAACGATGGGTGCAAAATGCAATCAATCACTCACCCATTCCTTTTATTGGAGAACCATTGCAAGGATTACAAATTATGGGTATGCTAGAAACTCGTACTCTTGATTTTGAGAATATAATTATACTATCTGTAAATGAAGATATACTACCAAAAACCCAGACCTATAAGAGCTTTATCCTATTTGATATAAAGAAAGAATTTGGAATGCCACTACCTTCTGATAATGATTCTATTACGTCGTATCACTTCTACCGATTATTGCAGCGATGTAATAGCGTAAACCTACTGTATAATTCGGCAGTCGGAGGAATGCAAAATGGCGAAATGAGCAGGTATATTAAGCAGATAGAAATTGAGATTCCTGAGGTAAATAATAAAATTAAAATCAAACATAAGAGAGTGAAATTTGGTTTTTCGTCAAAGGAAAAAACCCAAGATATCGTAATAGAAAAAACTGATGAGATAATAGAATATCTAAAAAACTGGTCGCAAGAAAGTGGGTTATCCCCTTCATCACTGAATAATTATAAGCGATGTACTTATATGTTCTACCTACAGAAAATACTTAAAATAAAACCATCTGATGAGGTAGAAGAAAAGATGGCCTATCATACACAGGGAACAGTATTGCACGAGAGCCTTGAGGATTATTATAAACAATATATTAATAAGGACTTACAGTATGAAGAATTCTCAAAAACAAGTGCACAAATAAAACAAGTTTTTGAAAAAAAGCTAAAGACCAAATATAAAACCATGAATACCGATACAGGTAAGAATCTACTTACTAAACGTATTCTAGAGCAATACATTCATAACTTTATACTTATGGAGAAAGCTTTTCTGAAAGAGAATAAAAGCCTTAAAATATTAGGCTTAGAAGAGGATTTAAAGAAGCATATAAATGTAAAAATTGAAAACGAAGAAATAAATGTATTGATAAAAGGAAGTGCAGACAGAATAGACCTTGTTAATAAAACAATACGACTAATTGATTATAAAACTGGCGCTGTTGACCCTAAGGATTTAAATATAACAAAAACAGCAAAAGCAGATAAATGGCTACAGATGTTTGAAGGCAAACTTGATAAGGCATTTCAGCTAATGATGTACGCTTGGATGTATTGGGAACAAAAGCCTCCAGCATATTTATTAGAAACAAGTATTTCTGCATTAAAAAATCATAGCATTAATCTACCATTATACCTAATGAAAGAAAAATCAATTTCTCAAGAGCATATTAATGATTTTGAGAATGATTTAGAAAAACTCATTCTATCACTTTTTGACCGAAGTAAACCATTTGTTCAAAGGGAAAACACTAGAGAGTGTGAATATTGCGATTACAGAAGTATTTGTGGTAGATAGACCAATTATTAGAGAAGAGAATTAGAAAAAGATGCATTAGTTTTTAGATTACCTTCGCACAAATTATAAATATGGGAAGAAAAAGAAGAGAATTACCACAATATAGTGAAATAGAAATACTTGCAGCAGGCAGTGAAGGCAAATCAATAGCAAAAATTGACGATAAAGTTATTTTTGTACCCTATGCTGCACCTGGTGATATTGTAGATTTAAAAGTTGTAAAGAAGAAGAAATCTTATTTAGAAGCTAAGATTACTAAATATCATAAACGTTCGGAAATAAGAATAGAGCCAAAGTGCAGCCATTTTGAAGTATGTGGCGGTTGCAAATGGCAGCATATGCCCTATGAGGAGCAAACTAAATTTAAGCATCAGCAGGTAAAAGATCATTTGGAGCGCATTGGAAAGCTAGACACTTCAACTATGAGCCCTATTCTTGCAGCTCCCGAAGACTATTACTATAGAAATAAGCTTGAGTTTACATTCTCGAATATGGCTTGGCTTACTGATTTCTCTAAGGATATTGAATTTTCGGAAAGAAATATGAATGCCTTAGGTTTTCATATTCCTGGTATGTTTGATAGAATATTAAATATTGATCATTGCTATTTGCAAGGCGGATTGAGCAACGATATACGCTTGGCAGTTAAAGAATATGCCGATGCCAATAATTTAGAGTATTTTGACATAAGAAAGCAAGTAGGTTTTCTTCGTAATATTATTATCCGCACGGCATCAACTGGTGAGCTGATGGTAATTGTAATATTTTTTCATGAAGATATAGAAAAGCGTGAAGCATTGCTTAGCTATTTAGATGCTAAATTTCCTGAAATCACTTCATTAATGTATATTATTAATGAAAAGAAAAATGATAGTATTGGAGATCAGAAAGTTGAACTTTTCAAAGGCAAAGATCATATGATGGAAGCAATGGAGAATCTTAAGTTTAAGGTTGGTCCTAAGTCTTTCTATCAAACAAATAATAAGCAAGCTTATGAGCTTTATAAGCACACAAGAGAACTTGCTCAACTTACTGGCAACGAATTGGTTTACGACCTTTATACAGGTACTGGAACCATTGCAAACTTTGTGGCTGCTAAAGCAAATAAAGTTATTGGGATTGAATATGTTGACGAAGCAATAGAAGATGCAATTATTAATTCTGAAATCAATAATATATCAAATACGGAGTTTTTTGCTGGAGATATGGTAAAAGTGCTTGATGATATGTTTGTTGATACTCATGGCAAACCTGATGTAATAATTACCGACCCACCACGAGCAGGAATGCATGCCAAGGTTGTTGATTTATTAAATAGAATAGAAGCCAAGAGAATTGTATATGTTAGTTGCAATAGTGCCACACAAGCTCGTGACGTACAGCTGCTTGGCGATAAATATGAAATAAAGAAGATTCAACCTATTGATATGTTTCCACAAACTCATCACGTAGAAAATATTATACTTTTAGAGCTTAAATAATATTTATGAAATTAAAAGGAATATTTCTTGCAGCATTTATATTTATTGGACTAATTGGACAATCTCAAGCCTTAATGATTTTAATTTTTGGTGATAAGTTATCAAACGAAAGAATGCAAAGTGGAATTAATGTATTTGTAACTCAATCAACATTTAATGGAATGTCTGATGCAACGGTTTTAACTTCTTGGGCACTAGGAGGCTTTACTGATATTAAACTTAAGAATAATTGGTATGCATCAATAGAATTAACAGTAAAGAGTCCTACTGGAGCTAAAGGTTTACTCAATTATTATGATCATTATATACCTAATGATTCTATTACTGTGGAAGATTTACATATAGAAATAACGAACTTTTCGGTACCATTATATATTAAATATAAGACTAAATATTTTAATATTGCTGCTGGTCCAGAGATGATATTTGCCTATGCCTCAGACCTTGTTTATACAGCAAAGACAATAGGTGGCGAAAATATAGCAGTAAAATCAAGTGCTAAGGAGTATATTAATACATTTGATATTGGTTTTTCAGGAACTTTTGAGTTTCTACTTTTTCCTAAAAGACCAAAAACATCAGTCCGACTTGGTTTAAGATACTATTATGGTTTTATAAGTCCATTAAAGGATTATGCAAAATCAAGAAATTCGGTATTAATGTTTAAAGTAGGAATTCCAATTGCAGGTAAAGATGTAGCAACATTGGAAGAAGTAAAAAATGTGAAAAATTAAAATAATTATGGAAGAAGATATAATTTTAGGAAAGACTCATAGTTTAGAAATCAACAGATTTGTAGATTTCGGATGCTATGTAGATGGTAAAAATCTTGGAGAAATCCTTGTGCCAAAACGATATATCGCTACTGGGAAAGCAGAAGGCGATTTTATTGAAGTATTTGTACATACTGATTCAGAGGACAGAATTATTGCCACTGATGAGAAGCCTTATATAGAAGTAGGACAATTTGCTTCATTAAAGGTAGTTGCGGTAAATGAATACGGTGCTTTTATGGACTGGGGACTAATGAAAGATCTTTTTGTTCCATTTATTGAGCAGCAAACAAAAATGGATATTGATAGAATGTATGTTGTATTTGCATATGTTGATTCTGCTTCCGACAGAATTGCTGCATCATCAAGATTGGAGCAATTTATGGCTTTGGGTCCAGCAAATTATGAGCTTGGCGAAGAGGTAGATATTATTGTAACCAATAAAACAGACCTTGGATATAAGGTAATTATTAATAAGGAGCATTGGGGATTAATATATACTAATCAGGTGTTTGAAAAAATAAAAATTGGTGATAAGCGCCGTGCTTTTATTCAGAAGATGCGCGACGATGACAAAATAGATATTAGTCTTCGTAAATCTGGTTTAGAACATATTGACGATGTATCTGAATTAATACTTGCTGCCTTAAGAGAAGACGAATTTATTGGCCTTCATGATAAAAGTGAGCCTGATGAAATAAAAAAACAGTTTGGAATTAGCAAAAAAGCATTTAAAAAGGCTATTGGAGGCTTATATAAACAGAAGCTTATTGCCATTGAAGATAATGGGATAAGAATAATCTAATTCAAATTTAAAGATAAAAAAATAGGGGAAACGATAAATCGTTTCCCCTATTTTTTTTAATAAGCATTATACTATTCACTTATGTTTGCATCTTCTTTACTACATAAACGAACATCAAATATTAAGGTTGATTTAGCAGGAATAACAGGCTCTCTTCCCTCTTCGCCATAAGCAAGCTCATAAGGAATTATAAAACGATATTCCTCTCCTATTTTCATTTCTAACATTCCTGAGTCAAGGCCTTTAATTACTTTATTAGCCGACACCTCAAAAGTAAGACTGTCACCTCTATCAAAACTAGCATCAAATACTTCATTATTTGTTAGCTTACCAATATATTCAATACTTACAACATCATGAGGCATAACTTTTTTGCCATCAGTTTTTTTAGCAATAATATACTTAACACCATTATCCATCACTACAGTATCTTTTCCTAATACATCAAATATAGGATAATCAACTTTTTGGAGCTTAACCAATTCAACATCAAAAATAAGATCTGCTTTTGCAGGAATTGGACTATGACCTTTCTCGCCATAAGCAAGTTGATAAGGAATATACAATCTACGTTTTTCACCAAGCTTCATTCCCAATATACCTTTGTCCCAACCTTTTATTACTCTATGACGACCTATAATTACATCAAAAGAATTATCACGGTCGTATGAAGAATCAAATTTCTTAAAATCGGTAAAGTATCCAGAATATTGCATAGAAATCTTATCACCATTCTCTACTCCATTACCTTCGCCTTTTTCAACAATAACATACGAAAGGCTATCCTCTAGGTAGATTCGCTTTTTACCTTCTACATTCCAAGGTTTTATAGGCTTTTGCACATCTACTATCTTTACAATAAATCTAAGATTTGCATTTGCTGGTATTTTACCCATACTTCTTGCGCCATATGCAATATCCGAAGGAATTACTAATACGGCAGAATCACCTTTATATAAATATGTAAGACCTTCATCCCAGCCTTTAATTACACGTCCTGTGCCTACCTTAAATGTTATTGGCTGATTGCGGTCGTAAGAAGAATCAAATATTGTACTATCTTCCAAACTACCAATATAATGAACACTCACCATATCACCAGAATCTACTTTTAAAGCATTGGAATGATGCTTATAGATTGTGTATTTTAAACCACTATCAGTGGTGTATTCATTATTTTCTTTTATACCATCATTCTTAAGGATAGAACAAGATGCTAATACAATTAGCAAGACGAGACTTAATACTTTATTCATTTTACAATTAATTATTTATAATTATTAGATTTACTAATTTGGCTTATATAAAACACAAATTAATGGCTGCAAAAATAACAAAAAAAATCCTGAAATAACCATAAAAGCTATTTCAGGACCTCAATATTATCAACACTAATTAGTCAATAACTTCTATTAATTCTACTTCAAATATTAGAATAGAATTAGGTGGAATTGGACCTGAACCACGAGGGCCATATCCTAAATCAGAAGGTATAATTAATTTTGCTTTACCACCTTCTTTCATAAGAGCAATACCTTCGTCCCAGCCAGCAATAACTTCGCGTTGACCAAGAGTAAACTCAAATGGCTCACCTCTATCTACAGAAGAGTCAAACTTAGTACCATCAAGTAATGTTCCTGTATAATGTACTTTTACTTTTTTGCCAGCAATAGCTTGTTTGCCACTTCCCGCAACAGCTTCTATATAGTATAAACCAGAAGCAGTAGGTGTAGCAGTAACATTATTGCTCTTCAGATACTTATTTAATTCAACAGCGCTTTTTGCTTGAGAGGTCTTAGCTTCTTTCATTTTATTAGCCTCAAGTTCTTCTCTAGAACTAACTTTAACAAGCTCTACATCAAAAACTAATGTTGCATAAGGAGCAACACCCGCTTGAGCCATACCTGTAGCACCCCAAGCTAAACCAAAAGGAATAATCATTGTTGCTTTATCGCCTTCTTTCATTTTCACAAGACCTGTCTCAAATCCTATTCCCAATTGTCCAGTTCCAACTTCATAGTCAAAAGCCTCGCCTTTAGTATCAATAAAATCAGTATTAGCACCTATAGCTCTTGCTTTAACACTAATTTTTGCAAAAGTACCTGCAGCAGCCATTTTACCCTTACCACTTTTTTGTTTTGAGTAATAAATTCCACTAGGATCTTGTTGTATTGTTAACTTATTATTAGCAATATAACCTTCAATAAGTCCTATTTCAGCAGCAGTCATCTCTTTAGTCATTTCCATTCTCTCTTTATCAAGCTCTGCTTGAGTTTTAATATCTAAAACCTTTATATCAAGAAAGAAGTATGAATTACTATCAAGAAACTCTGGGCGGGGAGCGCCAACAGTCAACATAAAAAATGAATCTGCATTTATCATAAATGTAGCACTATCACCTGAGTGCATCATTGCTAATGCTGCAAATACATCACCTTTATAAGTCGATTCCATTAATGGAAGATCGAATGGTGCACCTGCTGGTGTAGAATTAAAAATTGTGTCGGCAGTACGATAATCCATATAAGTAGATATTAGATCACCTATTTGTGCAGTTGTTGTATCGCTACCCTCTACATGGAACTTAAAATAAAGTCCATCATCTGATTTAGTATAACCTGGAAATTGACCTTTATTATTATCACATGAAGTCATAAAAAATGCTACTGCAATGAATGCCAATAATACTTTTGAATAATTCTTAATTATCATTATTTATGTGTTTTTGGTTTATATTTTTAATGTTCGCAAACTTACTATTTATTAATATATAATCGACAACTAGATTCTTAATAATTAATAATAAAATATGAATTATATATCTTATAATTAATACATGTAAACATAGTAATTTGTCTAATTACCGAGATTAAATGGTGTTAATAAGAGCTTTATATTTATCTCCTCTTTCTTCAAAGTTTTTGAAAGAATCGTAGCTAGAAGCTGCTGGCGACAAAAGGCAGGATTTTCCAATTGCAGTATATTCTATTGCTTTACTTATAATATCGTTAAAGCTATTTAGCTTTATTAATTTACCTTTATAATTGGATTTATCTAAAGCATCGAACAAGCTATCTCCTACTTTACCAACTAATAAAAGGTTCAATGGGCGAAAAGAAGTTAGGTATTCAACAAGTACCGAGTAATCTATAGCTCTGTCAAAACCACCAAGAATTAATGTATCAACATCATCAATGCTCTCAATAGCTTTTATGGTTGCTTGGGGAATTGTTGCAATTGAATCATTATAGAACTTAATTCCTTTTTTAGTAGCTACAAATTCAATTCTATGTGGCAAACCATTAAAACTATATGATGCATGCAAACATTCTTCAATATCCAATCCTAATGAGCTACATGCCAAAAGCACTGCCATTAGATTATAAATATTATGTTCACCAAGTAGTTTAAATTCCTTAATATCAAACTCCTTAGGCTTTTCTCCATTAACTATCAGCTTATTATTATAATAAGAGATATAAGACTTATTATTAAAACCATAACATAAAGATTTGGCATTAATCTTCTGCAATTTCATATCTTCAGCAATCTGTTCGTCGTCGGAGCAATAAATGAAAGTATCATTTACATTCTGAAATTTAGATATATTCCATTTTGCAAATCTATAATCGTGATACGATGAGTAATGGTCTAAATGCTCTTGATAAAGATTAAGCAAAATAGAAATATGCGGAGAAGCACTTACAAACTCAAGCTGATGAGACGATAACTCATATACCAATATTGTTTTTTCTTTTATTAAATGTGTAACATCTAAAGCAGGAGTTCCAATATTTCCTATTAATAAAGTGTCTTTTCCAAGTTTTGAGAGAATATGGTACAATAAGCTCACAGTTGTGCTCTTACCTTTAGTGCCTGTTACACCAATTATTTGACTAGAATATAGTCTGAAAAATAGTTCTGTTTGAGAGCTAATTATTTGATTGAGTGGAACTATATAATTTTTAAAGCTAATTCCTGGGCTTTTGAAAACAATATCAAATTCTGCAATATTATTTAAAAAGTCCTCTCCCAATTCAAAACTAATATTATCATCACATTTTAGCAATCCATGCTCTCCTATGGCCTCATTACCATCAGCAATGCAAATATGCATCTGCGGAAAATAACTTCTAATAAAACGATAGGTAGATTGCCCTTCTTTTCCAAAACCTAATAATACAATAGATTTATTTTTAATAAAATCACTTAATATAGTTAATGAATTATTCATCAATTTGAAGTTGCTCTTTTATTAATTTTAGGAATTCTTCTTCAACAAAATGCTCAGACTCAATGGTTTTCAATAAATTATCCTTATCAATACTACTACATTTCTTAACTTTATACTTACTCACAAAGTCATTAAGTAGTAATGGCAATTCCATATCCTTATACATTTCTATTGTCATACAAAGTGCAGCATTAACTTCATCAATAGTACCAACACATTCAAAAGGTTTTTCAGAAGCAACACCTGTAAGTTCATCAAAATATTGACGAAGCGATTCTTTATTCAAGAGATTCTCCCCGAAAATACCTTCAACTACCTCTGGCTTAAGAAATGGCGAAATAATAATAAAGGTAAACAAGCATTTGGAACATTCGCCGCACCAAATATTATTTTTACTACCAACATTACAACTTCTAAAATCGGCAAAGTATTTTCTGCTTTTGGTAAAAATAGATGCAATTTGCAGCTCACTCATTGGGCGCAATAGCGAAAAGTATTTAATATCGCTAGTTATGGATTTCTCAATATAATCCCTAAAATCGGACTCAAATTCAATTGATTTAGAATATTGATGATTTACATTTGTACCAGCAATTGTTGGTTCATTAGCACTAGATTCGTTTGATAAAGCAATATATTTTTTACCAGCAATACCTGCTGCTAATACACTTACAAATGCCAATAATGCAGAAAATGGTGTATGCCCATTCAAAAAGCCCTTAGTATTTAGATCCAATAATTTAGTATCTAGAAATCTTTTAACAACTATTGTCTTTTTATCCAAACCGCCAATATCAGCAGTTGCAGTACTTGCACCCCTTGGATTCATAATTAAAGCTAGGTTTTCGCCATGCTCTTTTAATAGCTCCAAGCTAACAACACTATCCTTGCCACCGCCCACAGGAATAATACTAGCATTATCAACTTCTATTTTCTCTGGTTTAAGTTTTCTGGCTTCATTATCAGGAATTAGAGTCATAAACTCTTCCTGAGAAGTATTTATTCCATTTAAATAATAGAATTCTCCCAAGCCATTAAAATAAACTTTCTTCCAGAATTTAAGCTGATATTCATCCAAATTATATGGCAGTATATGTACCTCTTTGGGGCATATAGCTTTCCAATAACTAATAAGTTCCACCATTCCTATATTAAAAGCCATTTGACTTAAAAACGAAGTAGAAACTCTAGTAAAATCAACGAAAATATTATTTGGAATTACTAAACTGGGATTAAACTCAACAAAGTCGTCAATTAAAAATTCGAACTCTAGATATAAACCATCTTCTTTTATCTTATACTCGTATGTTTTGTAGGTAAAACTATTGTATTTATTACGTAGCTCCCTATATTTTTCTATATTATTTTCTAAACTCATATAATAATTGATAATTTAAAACAAAAATATGGAATTATTGCATTGGAATTATAAAAAATACAATAAAAAAAAGACTCACATTAAATGCAAGCCTTTTTTATATAAGTTTATAATAGTGAAAGGAGAAGTGCTTATCTGTTCTTCCAATAGCTATCTTAACTTCTCCCGATAGTTATCGGGACTTCACCTTTCTCCCTTCTCTCTTCTCTCTTC
>QMPB01000083.1 GCA_003648395.1 Bacteroidota bacterium | reverse complement strand
TTTTAATTCCATTGATAAGCATTCCAACAGACTTACTTTTATTGTTATAATAAATAGTTATACCTATTCCATAATTGAGAAATTACGAGATTTAAAACGTATATTTTCTCATATTATAAGCTTGAGTATAGTAGATGCACGAAGTATAGAAAAGATGATATGGAGTCGTCACCTTTCTGGTGGACTAAAAATTAGTTTGGGTAATAAGTCCGAAGACAGTTTTCACACTTGGGATTTTGCTCGCTTATTTAGCAAATACTTTAAGAGTTCGCATGGCTTTATAAATACTGCTATGTACAATTGGATTAATAATATTATTGAAATTGAAGATAAGAATATAAAAATTCGTAAACCTGAATCTTTAAGCATTAATTTATTTAATAGTTTAAATGATAATGAGTTATGGGTACTGCAATCATTTATTATTCATAAACAAGTAAATACTGCCAAATTATCAAAAATAACAGATTTGGAATCAAGTTTTATTAATAGAAAATTAATAGAAATGTTACGAATAGGAATTATTGAAGAAAAAGGAAAGGACATTTATGAAATAAGTCCTCTTCTTACACCAATGATAATTCAGTTACTTAAATCTAAGAAATACTTATAATGCAGGATCTAACCAAACATATATCCGCATTTCCATTTATAGGATTTGTATTAGGTGGCATTATCTTATATATGATTTTGCGCATTATACAAATTGTGCTTATTAGGTTTATTGAAAATTCCAAAATCATTTCAAAGATAAATAGAGTTTACAGTATTATTGAGCTCTTTATTGGCGAATTATATATTCTATGGACAATACCCTATTTTCTGAAAAATAGCCCAAGTATTGGAATCGTACTAAGCATAATCCTGATTACATCTATAGGGTTAATTTTTTGGTATGCAGGTAGAGATTTTATTTCAGGCTTTATTATTAAGTCTAACTCTGGATTCAGAATTAATTCTAGGATTAAGACCAATGATATTGAAGGTGTTATTATTAATTTTTATGCAAGAAATCTTAAATTAATAAACGATAAAGGCGAAAAAATAATTATACCATACTCTACTTTGATAAACAAAGATATTCTTGTTAAGAACCGTAATAAAACTCGCATTTCAAAGCATATTACTCTTAAAATTAATAATGTTGACAATTATAACACTCTAATAAAGGATTTACGTTTTATGATAATGATGCATCCAAAATCATTAGTAAACATTGCTCCTACTATATCCATATTATCGCATAAGAAAGGCGTTTGTAATGTAGAGATTGATATTACAGCAAGAGACAATAATGGTCTTACTGATATAGAAACCTACCTAAAGAAAGAGCTTAAAAACCAAAAAGTATAAACATGAAAAAAGGTTCAATTTTTAAGAAAATTGAACCTTTTGATATTTATCGTATTTATTACTAATCAATTGTAATATGAGTCCAGTTTTCACCTTTTTCAATTCGCTTCAATTGTGTTAATGTAATTCCAAATTCACGAGCTATATGCACATAAATAGGTTTTTTACCGTCTTTAGTACCATCACGCAGTTTAATTTTAAGATTTCTAACATCTTCTTCTGTTAATTTAGAATTCTTAATCTTCTTTTGATGATAATCTGGATCAGCCTTTCGATGAGCATACATGCCATCATTATCGCGCCAAGCAAGGTTCTCAAAGTAATTATTACTCCTATTATAATCTTGATGAATTACGTATGTTTCATCTTTACTTGGTGTATCAAGGAAATAATCAGCAACAATTTTATGAACAAAATATGTACGTTTTTTCTCGCTTTTTAATTTAATAACTAAAATATTGTAACCAGTTAGAAAAGAACCTTTAATAATTTTTCCACCCTTTCTACTAGTTCTAAAACTTTTTATTTGTCCATAATTTGAAATCTCAAACTTCTCATCAGGATGAATTTCTGAATAATCAAGCTTCACCCATTTTTCTTCTGCTCTACTCTTTTCCATAACAATTATATTTAAATAATTAATTTATAATATTTTACAAAGATAATCATTAAAACTACTAAATCGTGACTTAACGGTTTTTTAATGGTATAAAAAACATTATTTAACATTTTAGGCTCGTTAAAAATAACAATTAGTATACAATATGTAATTAATCAATCCAATTCCTTATTTATTATTAACATAATTTTCAATTTTTAGAAATCAGATACCAAGTGTTTTCATATATTTGCATTTAATATAAAACACTAAAAACAAAAAAAAATAAACTATGTTTAAGTATTTACTATCATTAATCATATTAACTTCATTAAGTTTTTTTGCTACAGCTCAAGAACAAGTTACTATTGATTTCAAAGCAGAAGTACCTATGGACGAGAACATTCGCCATGGAGTATTAGAAAATGGATTAACTTATTATATCCGTGCCAACTCAACTCCCGAAAACAGAGCTGAGTTTTTTCTTATAAATAATGTTGGTGCAATGCAGGAAACTCCTGGCCAAAATGGTTTTGCACACCTAACTGAGCACATGTGCTTTAACGGAACAACAAATTTTGAGAAAAAAGACATTATTCATTACTTAGAATCTATAGGTATGAAGTTTGGACCAGAGATTAATGCATATACGGTTTATGACCAAACTGTATATACTTTAAATAAGGTACCAATAGAAACTATTGAGAACATTGATACTTCATTGATGATTCTTTTTGAATGGGCTACAAATGTTACAATGGATACTGATGAAATTAATGCAGAACGTCTTGTTGTAAGAGAAGAGCTTCGTACTCGTAGCAGTGCAATGAGCCGTATGCGCGACGAAACTAACAAAGTGCTTTTTGAAAATTCTAAGTACGCTGTTCATAATATTATTGGAACTGTTGATGTAATTGACAACTCACCAGTAGATACCCTTAGAGCTTATTATAATGATTGGTACCGTCCTGATCTTCAGGCTATAATTATTGTTGGAGATATTGACGTAGACAAGATGGAAGCTAAAGTTAAAGAGATATACTCTAAACTTCCAATGCCTAAGAATCCTAAAACACGCATAGAACATCAAATTCCTAATCATAAAGGAATTAAAGTTGCTCTAGCTCAAGATAAAGAGGCACAATACTCTATCATTCAAGCTACATACAAAAAAGATGTAGAAAAGAATAAAAATCAAAAGTACTATTACGAAGAACATTTAAGTGCTTTATATGGCATTATGATTAATAACCGATTAGGAGAGCAAAGCCAAGCTGCTGACGCTCCATTTATGCAAGCTTTTGCCGGTTATAATTCAATGGTTCGTACAAAGGATGCTTATAGCTGTTTTGCTGTAACTGGAAATGATAAAATCAAAACTGGTTTTGAGGCTATCCTTATGGAGAACGAAAGAGTTAAGAAATTTGGCTTCTTAGAGTCAGAATTCGACAGGGCTAAAAAAGAATTATTATCTTCAAATGTTAAAGCATTTAAAGAAAGAAATAAGCGCAAAAGTGAAGTTTTTGCTAGTAACATTAAAGGTAATTACCTTACTAATGAACCTATCCCTAGTTCAGAGTGGGACTTTGGTTTTGTAACTTCATTTATGGAACAAGTAAAACTTGAAGAAGTAAATGCCTTAGCTAAAGAATGGATTGTTGATAGCAATATGGTTGTTCAAATATGGGCTCCAGAAAAAGAAGATGTTGATATGCCTACTGAAGCAGAAGTTTTTGCGATTATTGCAAAAGTTCATAGTGCTGAATTAGTTCAATATGTAGATGCTGAAGCTAATAAGCCACTAATAGCTAGAACTCCTGTTGCTGGAACTATAGTAAGTGAAGAAACAAAAGATGGTATTACTCGTTGGACATTAAGCAATGGAGTAAAAGTTGTAATCAAGACAACTAACTTTAAAGAGGATGAGATATTAATGAGAGCATATAGCGATGGTGGATGGAGTAAGACTAAAATGAAGGATGATGTGTCTGCTAAGATTGCTGCTGACGTTGTTGATATGAGTGGTGTTGGTGAGTTTGATAATATAAGCTTAAAAAAGAAGCTTGCTGGAAAAACAGTAAGTATTAACCCTTACATTTCGCAAATAACAGAAGGCATGAACGGTAGTTCTTCTATTGATGATTTCAACACACTATTAAAACTAAACTACCTGTATTTTACGAAGCCTAGAGCAGACAAAGATGCTTTTGAGAACTATAAATCACAAACTTCAGATCAGCTTAAGAATAAGAATTCTAATCCACAGCAAGTGTTTATTGACAGCCTACGTTTAAGCATGTCGCAACATCACCCTCGCAAAAGAGTAATGACTGTAGATATGTTAAATGAAGCAAAATTAAACCGTATTAAGTACATCTTTGGTGAGCGTTTTGGAGACCCTTCAGGATTTACTTTCTATTTTGTGGGAAATATAGATATTGATGCTCAAAAAGACACTATTCTAACATACCTTGGTGGACTTCCAACTGTTACTCGTGAAGAAACTTACACTGACCTTGGTGTTAGAATGCCACAATCTCGTGTTGAGAATCATTTTACTAGAGAAATGGAAACTGAGAAAGCAACAGTATTTATTGCATTTACAGGAGAGTCTAAGAAAATAAGTATTGAGGACGAATTAAATCTTCAGATGGTAAAATCTTACCTTGATAATAGATATATGGAAACTCTTCGTGAAGAAATAGGTGGTACTTATGGCGCTAGCGCATGGTCAAGCATTTCTCATAGACCAGTATCTGAATATAATATTGGAGTTTATTTTGATGCTGATCCTGCCAAACTTGATACAATGATTTATGTTGTATATAAGGAAATGGATAATCTTATAGCTAATGGACCTTCGGAACTTGTTATTAAAAACACTGTTGAGAATAAGCTTAAGGAGCATTCTGAGAAAGCAAAAGAGAACCGATGGTGGATTAGTGTTATCATGAATGATGATATTAATAATCAAGATTATAAGCATTTTGATTATGATGGGTTTTGGAAAGGTATTACACCAAAAAGTGTAAAGAAATTTGCTAAGAAGAAACTTGACAGCAAACGTACTGTAGAAGTAGTTCAAACTGTAAAATAAAATAATCTCAAAACAAACATATTTATAGCCCAGTTATTTATTTAGCTGGGCTATTTTTTTGTGTTATGAAATAACAAAACTAAAACCTAAAATACCTAACTTTGTAAAATGAATTTTAAACTAGAATCAGATTTCAAACCTACCGGTGATCAACCCCAAGCTATAGAGCAATTAATAAATGGAGTTGAGCAAGGTCAAAATGGACAGGTGCTTCAGGGCGTTACTGGTTCTGGTAAAACATTTACCATTGCAAATGTTATTGCAAAACTTAATCGCCCTACCCTAATTCTAAGTCATAACAAAACCCTTGCAGCACAATTATATGGAGAGTTTAAGCAATTCTTTCCTAATAATGCTGTAGAATATTTCGTTTCTTATTACGACTATTATCAGCCCGAGGCATTTATCCCAACTACCAATACGTATATTGAAAAAGATCTTCAGATAAATGATGAAATAGATAAATTGCGCTTAAGTACAACATCATCTCTTGTTTCTGGTCGTAGAGATGTAATAGTAGTTTCGTCAGTATCATGCATTTATTCATTGGGAAACCCTGCTGATATTACAAATAACATTGTGATGCTCACAGTAGGTCAGAATATTGATAGAGATTTATTCTTAAGGCATTTAGTAAATAGTCTTTACTCAAGAAATGAGATTGATTTTCAGCGAGGCACATTTCGTGTAAAAGGAGATACTGTTGATGTTCATCCTGCAAATACTGATTTTGCATACAGAATTAGTTTTTGGGGTAATGAGGTTGAAAGCATTGATGTAATTGACCCTATGAGCGGCACAAAATCAGAGAGTCTTAACTTTGTCAAAATATATCCTGCAAATATATTTGTAACAGATCAAAGCAAAATGAAGGATAACATATACCAAATACAAGATGATTTGGTAAAACAGATGGACTACCTAAATTCAGTTGGAAAACCTTTGGAAGCAAAACGTCTTGAAGATAGAGTTACTTATGATTTAGAAATGATAAGAGAACTAGGATATTGTTCAGGAATAGAAAATTACTCTAGATATTTTGACGGCAGAAAAGTTGGTCAGAGGCCATATGTACTTTTAGATTTTTTTCCTGAAGATTTTCTTATGGTAATAGACGAAAGTCATGTAACATTACCACAAATACGCGCAATGTATGGTGGCGATAAGTCACGTAAAACTAATTTGGTTGATTATGGTTTTAGGCTACCTTCAGCCATGGATAACAGACCCTTAGTTTTTGATGAATTTGAACAAATAACTAAGCAAACACTATACGTATCAGCTACTCCAGCTGATTATGAGTTACAACGTGCCGAAGGTGTTGTTGTAGAACAAATGATTAGACCAACAGGATTATTAGATCCTATTATAGAGGTGCGACCAAGCGGAAACCAAGTTGACGACCTACTTAATGAAATTGAGATTCGTGTTGAGAAAAAAGAAAGAGTATTAGTTACAACACTTACCAAGAGAATGGCTGAGGAGTTAAATAAGTATTTCTTAAATCTAAGTATTAGAAGTAGATATATACATTCGGAAGTTGACACACTAGAGCGTGTAGAAATTCTTCGTGAACTACGCCTAGGTAGTTTTGATGTATTAATAGGAGTAAACCTACTTCGTGAAGGGCTTGATTTACCAGAAGTATCGTTAGTAGCAATTCTTGATGCTGATAAAGAGGGTTTTCTTCGTTCGGAACGTTCTCTTACTCAAACTGCTGGAAGAGCTGCAAGAAATGTGAATAGCTTAGTTCTTTTCTATGGCGATAAAATCACTAATTCCATGCGAAAAACTATTGACGAAACTAACAGAAGAAGATCGATACAAATAGCATATAACGAAAAGCATGGCATTACACCTACACAAATAAAAAGATCTACAGACTCAATAATGAACCAAACTGCTGTTGCAAACTCACATATCGACAAGCAAAATGCAAAATATAGTGCTGCCGAAAATAGAACTTCAGTTGCAGCTGACCCAGTAGTAAAATACATGAATGCTAATCAGCTAAAAAAAGCTATTAAAAAGAGTAAGCAAAGTATGGCAAAAGCAGTCAAAGAGCTTGATTTTATTGAGGCAGCAAGATATAGAGATGAGATTAATGACTATAATAAATTATTAGAAAAATATAATTAATTATTTAGATTATAAACATAATTAAGACTACTTTTGTCGCCTTTAAAAAATACTTTATTATATGATAATATAGTTTTTTACAATACATACAATACTCTTAAAAATAGTGAAGCAATACATCAAACAATTACGCCGTAGGTTATATATATATCGCATACGATATATTAGTCCAAAGAATTTTATTATGATTCTTAGTGCTTTAGTTGGTCTATTGGCTGGATTAGCAGCTGTAGCAATTAAGAATGCTGTTCACTATACTCAATATTTAGTAGAAACAATAGTAACAACATTTCAGCTTAAATTTCTATACTTTTTACTCCCTATTATAGGAATTGGGCTTACAATAATTTTCATAAAATACGTATTAAAAAGACCTGTTGGTCATGGTATTCCATCTGTACTTTATGCCCTTTCTAAAACCAATGGAAAGATAAGAAGCAACAATATGTTTTCTTCAATTATAACAAGTGCTCTTACAGTAGGATTTGGAGGATCGGTTGGGCTAGAGGGTCCTACTGTATCTACTGGTGCTGCTTTTGGATCTAATATAGGAATAGCTTTACGACTTAATTACAAACAACTTATTATACTTTTGGGAGCAGCAACGGCAGCAGCAATGGCCGCTATTTTTAAAGCACCTATTGCAGCAGTAGTTTTTGCATTGGAGGTAATAATGATTGACCTTACTGTTGCATCAGTAGTACCCTTGCTAATTGCCTCAGCAACGGCAGCCTTAACATCTATGTTTTTTCTTGGAGTAGGAACAATATACCCTGTACAGATTATTGAGTCATATAAATTAGCAGAATTACCCTACTACATTTTATTGGGAGTATTCTCTGGCCTATTAGCAGTATATTTCACAAGAGTATATATGTTTATTACAGAAACCTTTGACGCAATGGAAAGTGTTTGGAAAAGGCTATTTATTGGTGGTGCTTTATTGGGTTTAATAATTTTCTTTTTCCCTTCCTTATATGGTGAGGGTTTCGAAGGTATTAACGCTGCTTTAGCAGGAAATACAGAACATGTGTTCTTCAACACATTCTACAGTAATCTAGATGATAATTTTCTATACACAATTGGATTTATTATTTTAATCTTACTTTTTAAAGTAATAGCTACATCTCTTACTTTTGGTGCGGGTGGTGTAGGTGGAATTTTTGCTCCTTCCCTATTCTTAGGTAGTAACTTAGGTCTTCTTTTTGCATATTTAGTAAATCATTTCAAACAGATTTCTATAAATAGTAGTCACTTTGCATTGGCAGGCATGGCTGGACTAATTGCAGCTAATCTACATGCACCATTAACAGCAATTTTCCTTATTGGGGACCTTACTGGTGGCTATCAAATGTTAATTCCATTAATGATTGTAAGCGTAGTGGCTTATTCCACTGTAAAAATCTTTCAATCTAATTCGGTATATACAATTCAGCTTGCAAAACGTGGAGAACTTCGCACCCACAACCCTGATACTAACATTTTAGGTATGATGACTATAAATAAGGTTATTGAACGTAATTTCTATACTGTAAATAGGAATCAAACTTTGGGTCAATTAGTAATGGTAATTGCAAAATCTCAAAGAAATATTTTTCCTGTTGTAGATATGGATAATAACTTTGAAGGAGTTATTGCTATGGATAACGTTCGTGAAATTATGTTTAATACAGAGTTATACGAAACAACATTTGTTTCTGACCTCATGTATTGTAATATTGAGGTGATAAATATGAATGACACTATGAATAATATTGCTGAGAAATTTCATAAATCATCAAATTACAATATCCCTGTAGTTGACAATGGCAAATATGTTGGATTTGTATCAAGAGCAAACGTATTTTCTACCTATCGAAAGATGTTGAAATATTTTGCTGAAGATTAGTATAATTAATTCTAACTTTGTAAATAATATAAATATATAATCAAAAGGCATTTGTGACAAATAATAATTTGACTTATTATTACTTCTTGGAGAGATATTTTAACATAAAACATATCAAATGAGATTAACGTTTTTGGGCACCGGAACCTCACAAGGCATACCTGTAATAGGCTGCAAATGTGCTATCTGCCAAAGCGATAATGAAAAAGATAAACGACTAAGGAGCTCTGTTTTAATAGAAAATGAAGATGATATTTTCACAATTGACGCAGGCCCAGATTTCAGACAACAGTTATTAAAACAAAATACAGATAAGCTTTCTGCTGTACTAATCACTCATGGACATAAAGATCATATTGGTGGACTCGACGACATAAGAGCCTTTAACTACCTACAAAAAGAACCAATGAATATATGGGCAGATAAGTCTGCTATTGATAGCATAAAAAAGGAATTCCATTATGCATTTGCTAAAAAAAGAAATCCCGGACTTCCTAGTTTCAACCTCAAGGAAATAACGGAAGAGAAAATAATTATTGGCAACACAACAATAACACCCATAGCATTATTGCACCATAAACTAAGCGTTAAAGCTTTTAGATTAAATGACTTAACATATATTACTGATGCTAATTTTATCCCTAAAGAATCCTATGAATTGCTCAAAGGCACAAAGATTCTCATAATAAATGCATTACGTAAGGAGAAGCATATTTCTCATTTTAATTTAGAAGAAGCTTTAGAAGTAATAAAGAAAGTAAATCCAAATAAGGCATATATTACACATATTAGTCATTTAATGGGTACTCATAATGAGACAAGTATAGAACTACCAAATAATGTGAGTTTTGCTTATGATGGTTTAAGAATTGAATTCTAATGAAAAAAGTAGAGAAAAGACTTATTGTAATTGCAGGACCAACAGCTGTTGGCAAAACTAGCTATGCCATAAAACTAGCACAGGAGTATAATACTGAAATTATATCTACCGATTCGCGACAATTTTATAGGGAATTGCAAATTGGGACTGCTGCTCCTACTGAAGAGGAATTAAATGCGGCACCACATCATTTTATTGGCAATCTTTCTATTCACAATTACTATAATGTATCCATTTATGAAAAAGAAGCCATAAAAAAAATAGAAGAACTATTTAAGACTCATGATACTGTAATTGCAGTTGGAGGCTCAGGTTTGTATATTGATGCACTATGCTATGGTATAGATAATTTGCCTGATGCCGAGCCTAAACTACGACAAGAGATAAAAGATAAATTTGCTACTTATGGCATTGAATACCTTCAGGATGAAGTTCGCAGATTAGACCCTGACTATTTTGCAAAGGCTGATATAAACAATCATAAAAGGCTTCAAAGAGCTCTTGAAGTTTGCATACAAACTGGCAAAACATACTCATCGCAACGTACTGAAAAAAAAATTAAAAGAAATTTTAAAATAGAGAAGATTGTAATGAATATGCCTAGAGAAATCCTTTACGATAGAATAAATAAACGTGTTGATATTATGGTTGAAGAAGGGCTTATTGAAGAAGTAAAAGGGCTTATTCCAAATAAAGACCTTAATGCTCTGAATACTGTTGGTTATAAAGAACTATTTCAATATTTTGACAATAACATAAGCTTAGAACAAGCCATTACGGATATTAAAACTCATAGCCGCAGATATGCAAAACGGCAACTTACATGGTTTAAAAGATATGATGATTTCACTTGGATTGAAAACAATAAATAACAACCCATTATCAAACTAATTATAAAATAAGTTATTCTTTTAGCAATTTTAGTATAAATACAATAAATAGTTTTATATTTGCTAATAATAGTAATAATAAAACTTATGAAAGCACCTTATTTATTAAGCGAAGTTGACGATCAAAATCTATTCAATTTCTTAAAAAACACTGCGAAAAAATTTCCAGAAAATCCTGCATTATGTTATGTTGGAGAGGATTACATACTTTATAAAGATTTCCATAAGAAAGCTTTAGAGATAGCAATTTGTCTTAAAAACAATAATATAGAATTTGGTGACAGAGTTGCCATTTGGAGTGAGAATGGTCCTAATTGGCTAATATCATATTTTGCAATTGTAAGTATTGGAGCTGTTGCCGTTCCAATATTACCAGATTTTTCAGCAAAAGAGGCTGAGCATATTCTTGATCACTCAGGTTCAAAGCTATCTTTTATATCACTAAATCAGGCTAATAAATTAAAAAATGCAAATATCAAGATTGCTAGTAAAATAGTCCTTGTAAACGACTTTACTACAAATATAAATGAAGAATTAATAGGACAAGATAATTTTTGCGATGCTAATGAGAAAGATGTTGAAGATTTCAAATTACCAAAGGTTGTAGGAAAAGATCTCGCTTCAATTATTTATACAAGCGGAACAACTGGCACTTCGAAAGGAGTAATGCTTACTCATAAGAATCTTTTTTCTAATAGCATACAATGTTATGATACATATGCTGTTACAGAAAAAGATCGCTTCCTTTCTATACTTCCAATGTCGCATTCTTATGAGTTCACTTTAGGAAATATATACGGTGTAATGTGTGGAGCATCAATTCACTATATTAAGAAGCCGCCAACAGCATCTGTATTAATGCCTGCATTAAAGTCAGTAAAACCAACGTTAATGTTTACAGTGCCTTTAATAATGGACAAGATTTTTAAATCTAAAATACGTCCAGAGCTTACAAGTTCCCCTTTAAAGCGGTTCTTATACAATATGACATTTACACGCAAGCTACTGCATAGAATAGC
>QMPB01000082.1 GCA_003648395.1 Bacteroidota bacterium | reverse complement strand
CTTTAGTTACCCATTTCGAACCTATGGGATTGAAAATTGGTGTTCCAATACCATTACTTAAATTCCAAAAAAGCGGATTTTTAGCAGCAGCATTTCTACTTAAAATTTCCTTTTCGGCTTTTGCCGCTTCCTTTTCGTCTCTAAATATATCAAGCACAATATATTCCAAATTATTAGGTTTTGTTAAAATATCCTTAAGCTCTTCGTTTGTTGTGCTAGAAAAATATATTTGACCTAAATCTTCAGCGGGGGTTAAAAAGGTACCTCTATATCCAACATATCTTTTTAAACTTATAGGATCAAAAATAATGTATGTATAATATTGCTTAATTTCCTTTTGGGTCATTTGATGCATGAAAGCCTTCTAATACTAATATTATATTCATATTTTAATACAAAGTCCATTTCTTTTTGAGTGATCTTGTAATCGGCAGGAATCCAAAAATCAGTAGCTTCAGTAATAGTAGTTTCATGTAGTTTTTTATTTAATTCACCAGGTTCAAGATGAATATAAGTTATTTTCCTTGAAGCATTTTCAAATTCAGGACCATAAGTAGAGCAATTAGCTTCTCTATGAATAAGTTTTTGAGTCTCAAGGAAGTCTTCTTTAGCTTTAGCTTGGTTTCGTTTAAATTTATTAATAGTAGCAATAAAAGCATTAAATGCTATTGTACTTATATACGCAAAAGCTGATGCATATTGACCTGATATTTTTGAAGTCCTGAATGGATCAAACCCATGCGAATAAGACATAATATGCTCAACAGCTAGTGATTTCATTTCATCAAGATATGTATAACCACTAAATTGAGGTCTAGATGCTATGCGATCAATAATAAGAATAATCATTTTACCAAATTCTGCGTTGGTCCTTGTTGTATAAGTTCGAGATGATAAAATCCGAATTTCGTCTCTGATTTTTTTCTTTTCTTTTTGAAGCCCTATTTCGCCAGCTTCTGATCTTTGTTCTAAAAGAATAAATTCTTCTCTCAGGGATTTTATTTTAGGAATATACTCTTCATAAAGCAAATCGGGATTTAATTTTAATTTTTTTGAGTTGTTTGTTAGAACCAATTCGGAGTTTAAAATAGGCTCGTAGATATAAATAATCACTTTAATCCTTTATGTGTTATTATACTAAATTAATCTTAATTTAATCTTAAATTAATCCGAGCCACAACTATCCCTAAACTGAAGGCTCATATCTTCCATATAGTCAAATAAGAATGTAACATTTAAAAAATTCAAAGGGTCTTCTTGATCGGTTGTGGTGCTTTGTACTTCTCCGAAAGTCATTAAACGGCAATTATAAAATTGAAATTTTTTACGCGATTCTCCTGAACCATCAAAATATTCAATAAATATATCAAGGGTCTTTTGTTTTAGGAAATTCCCTTTTGTTACATCTAGCTCTTGAATAAAAAACTTATATAAATCATCCCATACTTTCCATTCTTTATCTAGGATTAAATCGACGGATAAATCCCCATAATCAACAACATCAGAAGCTAAAGCTATTAAAGCCCCTGATCTATTATTAATTTGTGGAGGAGAAAGAGTTATAGTAGGCAACACAAAAGTTTGAGCATTAACCCAAATTTTAGGTAATTTATCAGAACCAAATATTATATTTGAAGTTGTACTATACGAATTCTGAGATAAACTCATTACTGCCACCTTTCTATTCTGTGAATATAAATTTTCCTAATTGGGTCTTGAGCATTCCACTTTATTTCTTGGTTTTGAACTTCTAGACGCCCTACTCCAGCAGACCCTATTGCGTTATTCAATACTGAATAAATTTCTAGGAATCCTATTAATGGACCAGGAGGATTAATTATATTAGTAACATTATCTAATGGAAGGTCGTCATATTTTCCAATTATTTTAAAAGACCCTAAAGGTTCAGATAATTCTGATAATTTAACACCACAATCCTTAGGTGTATCGTACACTAAAACCCATTGGTTTATGTCTTGAATATCCTGGACAGCTTGATCTATTTCTTCACCTGTAAATTGACTATCATATACCATGTTGTATCCTTTTAATTTTTGTTATTTTAGCTCCTGAGGTGATAGAAGAGATAGTTATTTCAAAATTATTATATTTAACTTCAACGTCACGAATTTCCCCATATGATAAAACAGAAGTTGAGCTAACGTCAAGCATGATAACTCCATTAAAATCACCACTAAAATAAACTTTAAATTCTCCTATTAATTCGCCAGAAGGTGAAGGGGTAAGTTCACTTATATTAACGCACATTGAAGTCCCTTCCCATACGGTAATAGGGTGCTCTTGGGTTCTTATACTTGCTATTGCTTGGTCTATTTCTGCTCCGGTAAAAATACTGTTATAATCTGCCATGGGGTTCCTTTAACACGGTGGTTTAATTTGTTTTATATAAGAAATAATTTCTTTTACTTCTTGTGGTTTGTCTTGATTTTCTTTAGAAACAGGATTTATTAATTCATAATGTGTTTCTTCTGTAATAACAGGTCTAAATAAATCTGCTACATAGAAATTTCCATCTTTATGTCTGAAGTTATTATTTTTCTCTCTGAAGTTAACTAAAGGAATAAAAGGTTCTGGATTTTGAACTTCTATGGTCTCTTGAACTTCTAGGGGTTCTTGAAATTCTAGGGGTTCTTGGGGTAAATAAGGATTATAAGTTGGATTAACTCTAGGCGACATAGGATGCCAATGAAATCCAGGTCCAGGAATAGGACACGCTCCGTAAATAGTAGAAACTTTATAATAGTACATATTTTTAGGTCTTAATTCCCTTGGTCCTTCTGGACTTTTTACTCTAAAATATAAGCAAGAAGGATTCATAGATCTTACATGACTGTATATTTTTTGTATTTGAACTTCTTGAAAATCTTTAGAACGAACTAAACACCTTAAATAAAACTGCTCTGTTAAATTTGAGGTACTTTCTATTATTACTGTATTAGTGCCTTGCCCTTGAATAGTCCAGCCAGGTTGGACCTCCCATAA
Organism: Bacteroidota bacterium; assembly: GCA_003648395.1. Next base: position 8,867 of record QMPB01000082.1, on the reverse strand, counting down.
ATAAGAAGATTCTAAATTTGCGGTTACTGTATATGTACTTATACATAAAGAGGTTTCGTTTATATTAAAGAAACTTTCATTATTAGAAGTCTCTTCTATAGTTGCTTCTAAACATACAGACGGTACTCTTTCATGAACATAAGTCCCTTGAATTATTTCGTTAGGATTAGAAAGGATTGTTAATTCTACTACAAAATAGACGTCTTCATCCGATCGACTTTGTACTTTAAGAATGTTTCCTTGAGCTTCAAAAACTACGTCACCTTTAACATTCCATCTTACATCATAACTAGATTGTGCTTCATACCAGGATTCTGTTGTACAAGCGTTTAAACAACTCATAGCTCACAAACTCCCGTTTGTGTTTCTGATAAGTTAGAAGGATCTTCATTTATACAAAGAGGAGTTAAAACAGTTTTAAAATTTAAGTCCGAAGAGGTATCTGTTATAATATTAACGTCAGCATCTCCAAATATAATAGTCCAATGAATTTTCATCCAACAAGCTTCTGTTTTCTTAACAACCGGAAATGTTTTCATACTAAATAAAGCACCTAAAGGATCCCCAAATAAATAATCAGGGTGGTCACAAGCTACTCCTCGTCCTAAGTGATTAGGATTATACTTCATATACAAAGCAGCCTCAGAATATTCTACTGCTGTATCCCAAATACCATTACCTGCATATTGACCTAAAACGAATTCATAATCTATTCTTAAATTAGTATTTGAAGATTTAATGCTCATTGAAGTAGCGTCTGTATTTGTACCATTTTGATTAGTTGGGTCGTATGCCATATTATAATATTTCATTACATTATCGTCTGAACACCAAGGCAATGAAGGCCCTTCATTAATTTTTATACCGTTTGCTAATACTGGCCCTGTATCATGAGAAGTTTTAAAGTGCATTTGATATATGTACTTATCTTTATCTTCTTCTAATTGAGTAATAGTCCCAGCTTCATAAGCATCCCATAAATTATCTTCACTAAATAAACGATCTCTATTAGGTAACACTTCTTTGGGTGCAAAGGCTTGGTCAACACCGTCTGTACCTAAGGCTATACAATCAATATTAAAATCTTCTAGATTCATAACGGGCCATTCTGCTTGTACTCCGTCTCTAGAAATTCCTGCACGTCCTCCACCGTAACTTAAAGACAAAAAGTTAAATGGTACTCTAGTCATAATTGTATTTTTATTTTTATATTCTTGTATAAGCACATCATGCTCATTAAATACTTGAACAGTAAATATTCCTTGGACAGGTTGTAACCTCTCTTTGAAATTTTGATTTATTTGGGTTGGTTGAGCCATTTGAGTCCTTTTAATTAAGTGTTCCTGATTTATTTAGTGGGTCTGTTCCACCTTGATTTGCTAATGCTCCGTTTTGATCTAACGAATCCCATGTGTATCCTAAAGGAATAACATCGTCTGGATTAGGTCCTGTGTTATTTAAGTAATTAATTAATGTTATGTTTGGATCGTCTTGATAACCAAATATACTATTATTTATTGGATTAATAATAGCATAGAAATTTGATGGTAAATCGACTGCTTTTATTCCAATAGTTGCATTTTTAGGTAAACAAGGTTCTGATAATTTATGATTGTAGAAGAATCCTGCTATGTTAAGCGGATCTAACAAATAATCAGGGTCAATTTCACAAGGCAAAATAATAGAAGAATCGTCAAACCCATGATTAGGATTCCAAGGATCTTGAACATATCCAGGTGGTATAATTAATCCAGGATTTGGTCCATTACCGTCTAAGAAATATTGCATTGTAACATCAGGATCATCTTCAAACCCAAAAGGAGCACATAAGACAGATTCACCATAATTAGCAAACCCAGCATTAATAATAACAGGTTGGTTATCACAATTAATATTAGACCAATCCATAGGATTATAAACCCACCAAGTAGGGACTACAAAAGCTGGATTAGGACCTTCCCCGTCAAGAAATAAAGCTTCTGTTACGTCAGGATTATCTTCAAACCCAAAAGGTAATAATTCGTCTGTACCTTGGGTTATTTCTATTTCGTCATAAAGAGTACTTTCAAATCTAGAAGTATATCCAAGTTGTTGAATATTTGTTTGCCAACCATTATTCCATCTCGAATGGACTGCTCCACCTTGATTATATTCAATTACTAAATTTTCACTATAATAAGCATCCGCTTCTCTATAGAATTTTATTAAAAAATTCCCATTTGTAAATTCCCATTTATGAAATACCCAACCTTGATAATTAGGGTATTCAGTTTGGTGACTTTGGATTATACCGTTAGATTTCTTTAATAAAACATTATCTTGGTCTATTTCATCCCAAATAATCTCTGATCCATCCGTACATGATATAACAAACCACCTTGCGTATTGTCCGCCTGAGTAATTTAAACAAGTAAACTCTTCAAACTCCGATTCGAATTTAGGGGCACCTGTTGACCCATCTGGAAAGGTGTTACAACAAGGCTCATAATTTGAATCACATAAACAATTTACCTTAAGGGTATTTAAAGATTCTATCTGTCTTGATAATACAAAATCTATAAATCCTTTATCAAATCCTGAGTTATCATAATCATAATCTCCTTGGACTGGGCACAACATTCTATAATCGTAAGTATATCCAATAGGGTGACTTAAAGGTACAATAAAGTAATCAAATATAGCAGGAAATACAGAACCTTCTACTTGATAAGCAAAAGGGACTATATCTTTAATATCAAATACAAAAGGAGTATTCTGTCTATAAGGTTGTACTTCCGAATCGATAGCTTGGTGTGCTGAGTATGTTAAGGCTGCGTATGTACCTTTTTTTGTAACCCATTCTCCATTAATAATATATCTATCTTCAGTAAAAAGATTATTTACATTATTCATAAGAGTAGTTTCTAAATTTAATCGTTTAAGTATATCTTGTACTCTTGATTTTAAATTTGTACTTCGTTTTGCTATTTCTGTAACTGAATAAACATTATGCATAAAAATATAAGCTAGTTGATCTTTTAAGTCAATAGTAGAGCCTATATGAAACCCATAATCAACAGAAGGTATATAGTTAGATTGAAATTCATCATTTTCGGGTACATGAAATTCTTCATGTAAGACTGGGTCTAAAACCGTCATGTAATCTTGGTCTACTTGAGTAATAAAATTATCATATTGCTCTGGATTGTTAGGTTGAGGAATAATATAAGATCCCTCTTCTGGAGTTTTATCCCAGAAGTCAATTATATTAATACTAATAGGAGAATAATTCACCAGACATTCAGAAAACGAATCCAGAAGTTTTTCATTACTAGCATATATAATACTAGGGGTTAAACTTTTTACTATAGCTTTAAAGAATTTATCGTCTTTATAAACAGATTTACCTGTTGTACTTAATTCTTTTAAGTTATTTTTATTTTCTAATAACATAAATATCCTTAATTATTAATAAAAGTTACGTTATGTAATCTAGGAATAGTATTTTTTATAAAAGGAATATTTGTACTTGTATCTAAAGTATAAGGATATTCAATATTAAAAGAAACATAAGCTTCACCAAATACTTGAGAAGGAGTAACTGAATAAACATTATCCAAACTGGGTTGATCCGGTAAAAACTCAAAAGTTAATTCTATAATTCCTAATGCTCTATTTACAACATAAGTCCCAAATTTTCTTTGACCTAAATAAATATCAGTTACTTTATAGTTAGGATTTTGATTAGGAAAATCCGTATTTAGTCCTTCATAATCAACCCATAATTTTTCTTGAATTACTCCAAAATTATCAGTGTCTATTCTTGGGACTAAAGAAGTATCTAAAGTAACAGTACTTCCGTCTGACTTAAAAATATCCTCAAAAGGAAATGCTAATGAACATTTAATAACTGTTCTATTTTTTCTTTTTGGACAAGTTAAGGTTTCTAATGTATCCAAAGTAGAATTAAACGTATCTATCATTTCTGAACAAAGAACTCCTTGGACATCTATTTTATAGGTTATTCCTGATTTATAACTTAATTTACGATCAATTATTCTTTGTAAGTTTGAGTTAATATACTCAGAATTAAATTTCTCTATTGTATTCAAGAAGTATTTATTAATCTCTTCAAACACACCAGAGTTAATCTCTTCTACTGATTTACTAATATCATACTTTACTATATCACAAACAAAATTAAAATCTACATATAATGGATGTCTATAGTGACACTGCATAGTCATCATTTTATAGTTATCAAGATAATCAATAATAGTTTCTTGCTCGCCTTTGATGTCAACACTTCCGTCTGGATTAAAGGTTGAAGTTGTTAAATACCAATTTTCTAATGTAGGAATATCATTATTAAATACATTATCTGGATATCCTATTTTTATTTCGAAGTTTTGAGAATTAGTTTCTTTTCTATATTTAATAACTCTTTCTTGAAAAGGAGTTCCAGAAACCCAAATATGACCTCTCTCTTTTGGGATTTCTTCCTCACCACCCCATGATGCAGCTTGATTAATTAATTGGTGTCTTTTTATAATAGCAGTGTAGTCATATTTAGTAACTGCTCTATTTGCTGTATTATGGTAAACAACAGCATTTTCTTTTATAGATTGGTTAGTCTCTTCATTTTGACCTTTTGATACTAATTTGTATTCTTTTACTTCATACTCAGAACTAGCATCAGATTCCACTTCAAAATACCCAGTAGCTTCACCCTCAGATCCTGAAGATACTAAAATTTCAGTTTCTATTAAAGTACCTTCTCTAATTGGATTACCAAATCCACCATATTGGAAAAATATTACAGGGTATTCTAGGATGATATTATTAACTACTACAAATCTATCTTCATTAACTGTAAAATTTTCATCAATAAGGAATTGTGTAGACTTATATCTTGGAACTCTTTCTTGAATTTGTCCATTATCATCAACGTATGTTAAGAATACTCTAATTCCATCCTCTTCTACATCTTTATATGGAATTAAAAAATCCTGTTTTGTATGGGTGCTATTTCCATCTTGATAGTTTTCAGCATGCATAGACAAGATCTCGTCTTCTCTTGGCGTAAACATACTTCCTTCTTTTACTTGAATATTCTTAAAGACTTTATTTTTATCTGCTTCTACTCCTGAAGTCTCAGCTTTAGTAATATCATAATTTGAAACAATCCAGAAGTCATTAATAGTAGGTCCTACATACCAATAAGACTTATCATTACAATTAAATTCTGTATTATGTACTAAAGGAATCATTCTTACTCTTCGACCATTTGGATCAGGTATTTTGTTTCCTGCTTGGTCTAAAACTGGTAGTCCGTCTTGACCTACTAGATAATCTGTTAAGTCCATTTTAGGGGCAAGTGTTAAACTATATCTATAAGATATTTTCCTTTGGGCTTCATATCCAATTTGTCTAGCTCCAAGCAGAACATTCATTCTTTTTGTAGCAAGTGGAAGGAGAGTTTCTTGTAAGTTAATAGCAGTATTTAAATTCAAAGAAGAAATAACATAACTTATAACTGAACTAATCTGAGAAATATTAGATCCTTCATAAAGAACATCAGTGATGCCTTTATTATAAAGCATTTCTTTTAGTACTGTTTCTATTTCTTGTTGGTCGAATGGTATTACGTTCATTTGGTTCCTTTATATTAAAGATTTGGTCTTAATGGGATATAAGTTTTAGTATTATGAGCAAAAGGGATATAGATAGTATCACCTAGGATTCTGTTATCTATATTAGTAGTAAAAGCAATAGCTACTATTATCCTATTAAGATCTTCATAAATCTGAATTGATACATTTTCCACGTTGACCCTTGGTTCGTATGTATCTATAGTATTTCTTATAGCTGTTTCTAAAGTAACTTCTGTAAAGTCGTCCATTAAATCAAAGACTTGAACATTCAAAGGATTTCCTACATTAGGTTTACCAGGGACTTCACCTTTTTGGACTAAGAACAGATTCAGAAGACTATTTTTTATAGACGTGATATCATATATTTTATCGTATCCTTCTTTGGAATTAATAGGTTGATAATCGCTGTAAATGTATTCCATAGTTTCCCTTTTTTAGTATTTATAAGGGTTAATAAGAATAATCTGAGCAGCTTCCACCGCCACCACCAGGAGGGTGTGGACAACAAGCACAACCAGAAGAGCATCCACCCCAAGAAATACAACCAACATGGAGGTGCCCTAATACATGGACATCCTGCTTGAATTCTATTTTTGAGCTTCTTGGGATAAAAATATCATTATTGTTTCCCGTTACATGGACGCCAGTCTTATCAATTTTAATTCCTATACTATAATCGTTAGAAGGTTCAGCTTCTTCTTTATGATTAACTGAATAGTCTATTACAATAGCTTTTTCGTTATCTCCTCTCATTAAAATTCTACATGGGCCAGAGAGTAGTTGCTGATGGTCTTCATGCATCATATGGTGATGTCTATTTTCTAAAGCATTTAAATATTTCTCTTCTGTATGAATAAAATGATTATTAGATTGATTAAATATACTTTCGCCTGCTATTTGAATTAACGAAGCACCTGTTATTTGAGTTTGATCGTAATCGGATTTAATTAAAACCTTCTGAGTAGAAACTAAAGAATAGTTACCTCCTACTTCGTCTAGTTTATCCTCGTGATTATAAGCATCAAAGCCCGTGTACCCACCTGAGACGTCGTGATTAACGTGGTGTCTTGGATTTCTTTTTCGTTTTGTATCTTCCATTTGAGCCTAACAACAAGCACAAGCAGAAGCACAAGAGCCCCACGAAATGTGGTTAGCGTGTAAATGGTGCTCAACAATAGCATCTTGTTTAATAATAATAGGTCCAGAAATAGGGACAAAAATATCATTCTGTCCTGCTGTAATATGAACTCCAGTTTCGTCTATTTTAACGCCTATAGTGTAGTCATTAGAAGGAGCAGCTTCTTCTTTATGAGCTCCGTCTTCTTTATAATCAAGGACTATAGCCTTTTCGTTATCTCCTCTCATAAGGACTCTACATGGGCCAGAGAGTAGTTGCTGATGGTCTTCATACATCACATGGTGGTGCCGACCCTCCAAAGCATTAACGTATTTCTCTTCTGTATGAATAAAATGATTATTAGATTGATTAAATATACTTTCACCTGCCGTTTGGATTAAAGAAGTGCCTGTTATTTGAGTTTGATCGTAATCTGATGTCATTAGGACTTTCTGAGTAGAAACTAAAGAATAGTTACCTCCTACTTCGTCTAGTTTATCCTCGTGATTGTAAGCATCAAAGCCTGTGTACCCACCTGAGACGTCGTGATTAACGTGGTTTCTTGGATTTCTCTTTTTCTTAACATCCTGCATAATCTCTTCCTTTTTGCTTTTGTTTTTTTAATATATTTTTATCATGATTAGTAAAGCCAGTAGTGAAATCCATTTCTAAAGATACACTTAAATCGGCTGGACCTGTTTCTAAATGTATCTGTCCGAATGTACCTTTATCCGTACCTTTTGGATTCAGCTGGATTGAAATTTTAGGCATTAATTTAGAAACATTCATAGACCCTAATTTTGTTATTTTATCTTTGAAATAATTAATACTCTCTTCAAAATTAACATTAACAAAATCCTTAAATACTTTAAATTGGATTATACCTTTAATTTGATTTATATCATTTTTGATATTATTTATTCTAGAAAGAGTGTACTCTATTTGGTGTATTCCTTCTCGAATTCCAGGAGGGATAATAATATCTCCATTTTTCATAAGGTGCCAGCCTTGATTAGATCCTTCAGGAGGAGAGTAGTCATTTTGGTAACTACACAAATCAGGATCTTTATTTGATCCTGTATAAGGGTCCGTCCAAGAGGTATCTTTGGATTCTGACGGATACGCTTTCTGTACTAAATCTCTGAATCCTTTAGTATTCTGTAAACACCCAGCAGAAGTAATTTCTACTTTCCAATGGTCAGGAAGTACAGGATGCCCATTTATTTTAACATAATTTTGTATTTTCCCTATAGACCCACCTCTGTAATCTACTGCTTTAAAGTAATCTTTTGAAAGATCGATAAATCCTTCGTCATTTTGAACATTAGAATTTCTATATGCAGAAAATCCTCTTAATAAAGAAGAAAAATCAAAATGAAAATTCTCTAACTTAAACAACATATTCTCTACTTTAGCAAATAAAGAATCTCTTAACAAATTCAAGTATCCTGTTGCTAAATTAGGAACATCTAGATTCAGAATATATTCATTATTTATTTCATTAGAAATGTTAGTTTTATTTTGAGGAGTATCTTTAGTCATCCCGCTAGAAGGGTGGACTTGAGAAGCTGCTTGACCATCTCGTCCTTTTTTTGGTTCGTGCTCTTGAGTTATCCCTATTACTTCCCATGTTAAAGAATCAACCGATTTAACTAGGACTCTTTGACCAGCGTGTAATGTAGGTACTTTTCCTTGTGAACCATTATGCTCTCCTATTGAAACTTTAAGCCAAGGAAGATCAACCATTGGATTTTTTATATCGTCTGGATTAAAGACTCCTGATATATAAACTTGAGCTTGTTGCCCGTCTTTTGGATCTGCTTTATGACTAAAAACAACACCCGTCATTTCTTTAGTTGTATTAAGAAAATTTAAATTTTCTGCTGTTAATGTTTTTAAATCCATTATACGCCTCCTGGTCTTCTTAAAAATAATTCTTGTACGAAATATTGTTTAATTATTTTATCTCTTACTGCTACAATTTCCCACTCTCCACTGAATATTTCGTCATATTCTGATTGGTCCATGTATGTAGGCCTAGGAAATAACACTTTTACTTTTTTTCCTACTCTATTCCAATTTAATCCAGGTACCCAAATAGAGCATTTTTGTGCTTG